>CANPWJ010000083.1 GCA_947584035.1 uncultured Acetatifactor sp.
CACCGCGTCGGACAGGCGGGAGAGCTCCCTGCGATCCGTCACGTCAAACGCAAAGAAGTCGCTCCATTTTCCCAGGGTCACCACCTGGTCCCGGTCAAACGCGTAGTACAGGAAGGCCTGTTCCACCGAATCGCAGAGCAGCCGATACATACGCTCGTTTTCCTTCAGTTTTTGGTTCATGGCCTTCAGCAGATCCAGCTGATAACGCAGTTCGCTCATCGTTTCCCCCCGCAGCGGTCCTTATCGTTTGGAAATATAACCGGAAGCCTTCAAAAGCTCCGCGCAGAGCACCCCTCCTCCGGCGGCGCCGCGCACTGTATTGTGGGAAAGGCCCACAAACTTGTAGTCAAACAGGGTGTCCTCTCTCAGGCGTCCCACGCTGATCCCCATGCCGTTCTCAAAGTCCACATCCAGGGATACCTGAGGCCGGTTGTCCTCCTCCAGATACTGGATAAACTGCTTGGGAGCGCTGGGCAGACCAAGCCTCTGGGGCTCGCCGCTGTAGGTGCGGAGCTTTTCGATCAGCTGCTCCTTTTGCGGCTTTTTCCCGAAGTTCACAAAGACCGCGGCCGTATGGCCGTTCAGAACGGGTACGCGGATGCACTGGCAGGTGATCAGGGGCGTGGTGGCCGGAACGATGACGCCGTCCTGGATGGTTCCCCAGATGCGCAGGGGCTCCTTCTCACTCTTCTCCTCCTCGCCGCCGATGTAGGGGATGATGTTCCCCACCATCTCCGGCCAGTCCTTGAAGGTCTTTCCCGCGCCGGAGATCGCCTGATAGGTGGTGGCCACCACCTGCGTGGGCTCGAATTCCTTCCAGGCGTTCAGGACGGGCGTGTAGCTCTGGATGGAGCAGTTGGGCTTTACCGCCACGAACCCTCTTTTGGTCCCGAGGCGCTTCTTCTGAAACTCGATCACCTGCATATGCTCCGGGTTGATCTCCGGCACCATCATGGGCACATCCGGCGTCCAGCGGTGGGCGCTGTTGTTGGAAACCACGGGGGTCTCCGTCCTTGCGTAGTCCTCCTCGATCTTCCGGATTTCCTCCTTGGTCATGTCCACCGCGCTGAACACAAAATCCACCTGCGCGGCCACCTGCTCCACTTCATTCACATTCATAACCACCAGCTTCTTTACGGCCTCCGGAATGGGCGTGTCCATCTTCCAGCGGTCTCCCACCGCCTCCTCATAAGTCTTTCCGGCGGAGCGGGGGCTGGCGGCCACCGTGGTCACCTCGAACCAGGGGTGGTTCTCCAGCAGGGAGATAAATCTCTGCCCCACCATACCGGTTCCTCCTAAAATACCCACCTTCAACTTTTCGCTCATCGATCCTTCCTCTCTTTCCGCCGCCTCCGCGGCCATCCACATGATTGTCATTCCGGCCGGCTGCCGGTCAGGTCCTTCTCGTTTAAATAAGCTCTGCAGCGGGCGATCTCCCGGCGCATGGCCTGGGGACCGGGGCCGCCCACGGTCAGGCGCTTCTCCACGCAGTTCTTTAAGGACACCGCCTCATAGAGGTCGGGCCCGAATTGATCGCTGATCGCCTGAAGCTCCTCCAGGCTGAGCGCTTCGATGGAAGTGTCCTTCTCGATACAGTAGAGCACCAGCCTGCCGATGATGCCGTGCGCATCCCGGAAGGGTACGCCTCTTCCCACCAGATAATCCGCCGCGTCCGTGGCATTGGTAAAACCGTTTCTGGCGCTCTGCTCCATGCGGTCCTTTCGAAACTTCATGGTGCGGAGCATTCCCGTGAACAGCTTCAGGCAGTCCTGCACGGTGTCCATGGCGTCAAAGGCGACCTCCTTGTCCTCCTGCATGTCCTTGTTGTAGGCCAGCGGAAGGCCCTTCATGGTGGTGAGCAGGGACATCAGGGCCCCGTAGACGCGCCCGGTCTTTCCCCTCACCAGCTCCGCGATATCCGGATTTTTCTTCTGCGGCATGATGCTGCTCCCCGTGGAGTAGGCGTCGTCGATCTCCACAAACTGGTACTCGTTGGAGTTCCAGAGGATGATCTCCTCCGAAAAGCGGCTCAGGTGCATCATCACGGTGGACAGCGCCGACAAAAACTCGATCAGGTAATCCCGGTCCGCCACCGAGTCGATGCTGTTTTCCGTGGGCCCCTCAAAGCCCAGCAGGGAAGCCGTGTAATTCCGGTCCAGGGGATAGGTGGTCCCCGCCAGGGCTCCGGCCCCCAGGGGACAATAGTTCATGCGGTAAAAGAGATCCTTCATCCGTCCCCTGTCTCGTTTGAACATCTCAAAGTAGGCCCCGTAGTGGTGGGCCAGCGTAATGGGCTGGGCCTTCTGCAGATGGGTAAACCCGGGCATGTAGGTCTCCACATGCTGTTCCATGGTGTCCAGCAGGACCTCCAGCAGATCCTTCAGAAGCGCATCCACGGCCAGCACCTGCTCTCTGGTATACAGACGCATATCCAGCGCCACCTGGTCGTTCCGGCTCCTGCCGGTGTGCAGCTTCTTTCCGGCATCCCCGATACGCCGGATCAGGTTGGCCTCCACAAAGCTGTGGATATCCTCGCAGGAGGAATCGATGATCAGCTTTCCCTCCTCCACGTCCTTCTCGATGCCGGTCAGTCCCTTGACGATGGCATCCTTCTCCTCGACGGTCAGGATCCCCTGCTTCGCCAGCATGACCACGTGGGCCACACTTCCCTCGATATCCTGGCGGAGCAGTCTCCTGTCAAACTTTATGGACGCGTTAAACTCATAGACCATCTGGTCCGTCTCCTTGGTAAAGCGTCCTCCCCATAACTGTGCCATACGGTATCTCCTGTTAAAGGTCTTTTTTCTGAAATTTTTAAAACCGTATTTGATATTACCACAAAACAGGCATGATTGCAATATTGCGGGTGACACCTTTTTGCCGATTCCGACATACTATAAGGTAACTATCGTTTCCATGCGTAAAAGAGGTTTTGTTTTAGTATGCGGAATCTACTGGAACTGAAAGACATCGGTTTCTCCTATCACAATCTTCACGGCGAGACCCGGGCGATCGAAAACATTTCCTTTGGGATCGGAGTCGGTGAGTTTATCGCGGTGGTAGGACCCAGCGGCTGCGGGAAATCAACGCTCCTCTCCATTCTGGCAGGGCTCCTTACGCCGGAACAGGGCACCGTCACCGTCCACAATCCCGACGGTTCGCTCCGCTATCCCCGCGTCGGATATATGCTGCAGCACGATCATCTCTTTGAGTGGCGCAGCGTCTATAAAAACGTGATCCTCGGCCTGGAGATCCATCATCATATGACGGAGGAACGGCTGGAATATGTGGAGCAGCTCCTGCGCGACTACGGTCTGGAAAAATTTCGGAACAAGCGCCCCAGCGAGCTGTCCGGCGGCATGAAGCAGCGGGCCGCCCTCATCCGCACGCTGGCCCTGGACCCGGAGCTTCTGCTTCTGGATGAGCCCTTCAGCGCCCTGGATTATCAGACCAGGCTGATGGTGTCCGCCGATATCTGCCGGTTGATCCGCGCCACCGGAAAAACCGTCATCATCATTACCCATGACCTGTCGGAGGCCATCAGCCTGGCCGACCGGGTCATCGTCCTGTCCGGCCGTCCCGCCCGCCTGAAGCGCGATCTTCCCATCCATCTGACGCTTTTGAGCGACGATCCGCTGGCGGCGCGCAACGCTCCGGAATTCAACCAATACTTCAATACGCTTTGGGAGGCTTTGACCAGTGAAGAACCGTAAGGACCCGCTTACCAATCAGGAAAAATTTATGCAGAACCATAAAAGACACCACGTACAGATCGCGCTCCTGCGCCTTTTTCTCCTGGTATCCTTTCTCGTCCTGTGGGAAATCAGCGCGGACAGGGGCCTGATCGACAGCTTCTTTTTCTCCAGTCCGAGCCGTGTGGCAGGGCAGCTGATCCGGCTCAGCCTGGATCACTCCCTCTTCCTCCACGTGGGCATCACGCTGTTTGAGACCATCCTGAGCTTTTTTCTGGTCTTTCTCATCAGCCTGGCCGCGGCCACCGTTCTCTGGTACTCCGCCAGGCTCTCCGAAGTGCTGGAGCCCTATCTGGTCATCCTGAACAGTCTGCCCAAATCGGCACTGGCGCCGCTCTTCATCGTATGGCTGGGCACCGGGACAAAGACCATCATCGTGGCGGGCATCTCCGTGGCGCTCTTCGGCTCCATCATCAGCTTTTACACAGGGTTCCAGCAGTGCGACCCGGAGAAGGTGACCCTGATCTACACGCTGGGAGGACATCGGCGGGACGCCTTTGAGAAGGTGGTCCTTCCAAGCTCCGTCCCCATCCTGATCAACACCACCAAGGTCAACATCGGCCTGGCGCTGGTGGGCGTCATCATTGGGGAGTTCCTGGCGGCAAGGCAGGGGCTCGGCTATCTCATCATCTACGGCTCCCAGGTGTTTCAGCTGGATCTGGTGATCACCAGCATCCTGATCCTCTGCCTGATCGCCATGGGGCTGTACCAGGGGATCCAGACGCTGGAGCATCGGATCCGCAAGCGCATGAAGTCCTAAGCGGCCCGGGCCATCAGCGCGTCCGGCCGCCGGAGACCCGTTTCCCGAAATCAAAAAGCCACAGGGCTTTCTCGTCCTGTGGCCTACATAAGATTCAAAGCTGAAAATGGGACTCGAACCCACGACCCCTTCATTACGAGTGAAGTGCTCTACCAACTGAGCTATTTCAGCGTCACACCGCTGTCCGTCCGGACAACTAAATGTATTATATCGGTTTTGGGATGATTTTGCAACTAGGAATTTTATTTTCTTTGCAAAAACGCAATTTTCCCTGCAAAACCGGGCTCCAGCGGAAGAAAAAAACAAAATCTGCAATTATTCCGTCATTTTTTGACCGCTTCCCTCCGCCTTCGCCTCCTGCTCCCGCAGCAGATGGACATCCATCTGTGGGAACGGGATCTCGATCCCGGCTCTGTCCAGGGCAAGCTTGCAGTTTTCCGTGACCCGCCATCTACCCTCCCAGTAAGCGCCGTTGTCAAACCAGCACCGCACGCCCAGGTTGACGCTGGAGGCCGCCAGCTCCTCCACAAAGACGACTCTCTCCCGGTCCTTCTTCACGTCCGGATCCTCCTCCAGGACCCGCAGCAGCACCTCCTTGGCCTTCTTTAGGTCCGCGCGGTAGGAAATGCCCACGGACAGGTCCACCCGGCGGCACTGGGCCGCCGTCACATTGACGATGCTGGTGTTGGCCAGGGTCCCGTTGGGCAGCACGATGATCCGGTTGTCCGGAGTGGCCAGCCGGGTGTAAAAGACCTGGATCTCCGTCACCGTTCCCTCCCGGCCGGTGGCGCTCTCGCAAATGTAATCCCCCACCACAAAGGGCTTCAGAAGGAGGATCAGCACGCCGCCCGCCAGGTTGGACAGGCTGCCCTGCACCGCCAGGCCGATGGCCACGCCGGCAGAGCCCAGAAGCGCCACAATGCTGGCGGCATCCACACCGAAATAGGAGGCCAGCAGAAAGACGAGCACCACGTACAGCGCCGCCTTCACAAAGGAGTCCACAAACTGTACCACGCCGGTCTCCGCCCCGGCGCGTTTCATGGAGCGCTTGATGATCCGGCGGACCAGCTTGATGAGCTGTACCCCCGCCAGGAAGCACACCACCGCGAACAGGACGCGGAGGCCGAGACCAAACGCCTTCTCCGGAAGCGTCTCAAGGAAGTTTCGGATCACGCCGGGAGGCGGCGCATCCTGTGTCAGAAGCTCAAGGGCCTGATCCGCCGCCTGAAACGCTCCCGTCGTGCTCAAGAAAAGCCTCATTTCTCAGATTTCTCCTTCCCCGCGGTTTTCCTGGAGGTCTTTTTGATCGGCGTATTTTTGCGGATGCGCTGCTCGATCACCTTCGCCAGCTCCTCCTCCGTGTAGGGAATAAACTGAAAGACCGCGGCGGACAGGGGCGCCAGCTTCACCGTGACGGACTGCATCCTATCGTCCCAGCGCAGATCGTCCGCCCGCTTTACGCGGTCGTTCACCATGCCGCTCCCGCCATATTTCACATCATCCGTGTTGAGGATCTCCTTGTATTTCCCCTCGTAGGGAACGCCCGTCGTGATCTCTCTGGGCACGCCGGAGAAATTGGCCACCACCAAGAGGGTGTCCTCCGGATCGGAGCCCTTCCGCAGATAGGACAGATAGCTCTCGTTGCCGGAGATATTGTTGATCCACTCAAACCCTTCCGGGCTGCCGTCCAATTCAAACAGCGCGTTCCGGGTCCGATACAGATGGTTCAGATCCTTCACCAGCTCCGCCAGCGCCCGGTGCTCCGGAACCTGCTCCAGCTCCCACTGGACGCGCCTTGCCTCGTTCCACTCGTCAAATTCCCCCAGATCCTGCCCCATGAACAGCAGCTTTTTGCCGGGGTGGGTCATCATATAAGCGTAGGTCAGCCGCAGGTTGGCAAACTTCTGGTCCCGCTCCCCGGGCATCTTGCCGATGAGCGTGGCCTTCCCGTGCACCACCTCGTCATGGGAGAACACCAGAATGAAGTTCTCACTGTAGGCATAGATCATGCTGAACGTCAGCTCCCCGTGGTGATGGCTCCGGAAATAGGGGTCATACTTGATGTAGGTCAGATAGTCGTTCATAAAGCCCATGTTCCACTTCAAGTCGAAGCCCAGGCCGCCGTCCTCCAGCGCGCCGGTCACCATGGGGAACGCGGTGCTCTCCTCGGCGATGGACAAAACGCCCGGATCGCGCTTCTTCAGAACGGAATTCAGATGCTTGATCATCTCGATGGCTTCCAGATTCTCCTTGCCGCCGTACATATTGGCAACCCACTCGCCGTCGTTTTTGCCGTAGTCCAGATAGAGCATACTCGCCACCGCGTCCATGCGGATGCCGTCCGCGTGGAATTTTTCCACCCAGAAGAGAGCGTTGGCGATCAGGTAGTTCGCCACCTGGGGCCGTCCGTAATTGTAGATCAGAGTGCCCCAGTGCGGATGATATCCCTGTCTCGGATCCTGATGCTCATACAGACAGGTGCCGTCAAAGTTGGACAGGCCGTAAGCGTCCCGCGGGAAATGCGCGGGCACCCAGTCCAGGATCACGCCGATCCCGGCCTTGTGCAGCTCATTCACAAAGTACATAAAGTCCTCCGGCGTCCCATAGCGCGCCGTGGGCGCGTAATAACCGATCACCTGGTAGCCCCAGGAGCCGTCGAAGGGATGCTCCATGACGGGCATCAGCTCCACATGGGTGTAGCCCATCCGCTTCACATAATCGATCACCTTCGGCGCGATCTCGCGATAGTTGGCGTAGATCTCCCCCTCCGCGGGATCCGTGAAGGAGCCCAGATACATCTCGTAGACGCTGATGGGTGCGCTGCCGGTCTGAAACTTCCCACGGTTTTTGAGAAACGCGGCATCCTCCCAGGCAAAGCCGTTCAGATCGGCGATCACCGAAGCCGTCTCCGGGCGCAGCTGCGCGGCGTTGCCGTAAGGGTCCGCCTTCAGGTAGGTCAGGCCGCCCGCGGCCTTCAGCTCAAACTTGTAGTTGTCTCCCACCTTCGCCCCGGGCACAAACAGTTCAAAGATACCGGAATCGCCCTGGCGGATCATCTGGTGCACCCGGCCGTCCCAGCGGTTGAAATCTCCCACCACGCTGACTCGCAGCGCGTTGGGGGCCCAAACCGCAAAATGCGTCCCCTCGTCTCCCTCCAGCGACATGGGATGCGCCCCCAGCTTCTCATAGATCGTATAGTGGATCCCGTTGGCAAACTTTTCCCGGTCGCCGGCGGTGATCCGGGACTTATGGCGGTAGGGATCCCCCACCGTGCGGGTGCCATCCTCCTCCCGTACCACATAGCGGTAGGCGGCGTTCTCCCGGGCCGGGATCAGCACCGCGAAGTATCCGTCCTCATCCGCCAGCTCCATCTTCTTTTCCTTGGGCTCCTTCCCGTCCTCGTAGTCCCACTGGACCTTCACATCCTTCGCCCCCCGGATAAAAGCCTGCAGCAGCGTCTGGGTCCCGGACTTGTGGGGGCCCAAAAGCTCCTCCGGATGGTCGCTCTCCGCATAGATGATCTCCTCGATCTTGGGCCAGTTCATCAGTTTATAGAGTCTGCTCGTCATCTCTTCCTCCGTTCCGAAGCGTCTCACGCTTCCAAGTCATGCAAAAACAATCCGCTCCTAAGCTTTGGCTCAAACCAGGTGGATTTGGGCGGCATCAGCCTCCCCGCGTCCGCCACCGCAAAAAGCTCCTGAATGGAAGTGGGAAACAGGGAAAAGGCCGCTCTCATATCCGTCTGCGCCCTGCGCTCCAGCTCCTTCAGTCCCCGGATGCCTCCCACAAAATCAATCCGCTGATCCGTTCTCGGGTCGCCGATCCCCAGGATGGGCGCCAGCAGCCCGTTCTGCAAAACGGAGACGTCCAGTCCGTCCACCGCGTCATCGCTTCGCAGCGCCTCCTTCACCCGCAGGGCATACCAGGCCCCGTCTAAGTACATGCCGAAGCACCCCTTCTCCTGCGGCGCATAAGGGCCCGCTCCCGCCGGCTCCACCGTGAAATTCTCCCCCACTCTCCGCAGGAATTCCTCCCGGCCAAGACCGTTCAGATCCTTCACCACGCGGTTATAGTCTAAAATATGCAGCTCCTCATCCGGAAACAGCACGGAGAGGAAATAATTGTACTCCTCCTCCCCGGTGTAATCCGGATGCTCCGCCCTGCGCTTCAGCCCTACCTTGACCGCGGAAGCGCAGCGGTGATGGCCGTCCGCGATGTAGACCGCCGGGATCCCGACAAAGGCCGCGCCGATTTCCTCCACCCGGGCCGGCTCTGAGATCGCCCAGACCCGATGCCCGACCCCATCCTCCGAGACAAAATCGTAGAGAGGCTCCGTCTTTCGGGTAATGTTCACGATCCTCCGCAGCGTGTCGTTGGCCCGATAAGCCAGAAAAATAGGCCCTGTCTGCATATTGCACGCGTCCACATGGCGGATGCGGTCCCTCTCCTTGTCTGCCCTGGTGTTTTCATGCTTCT
>CANPWJ010000084.1 GCA_947584035.1 uncultured Acetatifactor sp.
AAGGAGGGCGATTTCTCGCTGTGAAAGGGACACAGCCCCCAATAGCTGCTGCCCTTTTTTTGTAATTTCACGTAGCCCGACACCACATCCACGATGTCGTTCTTCGCTCTGATCTCTTCTATCAATTCATCCGGATAAAACATTCTGACTTCCTATCCTAAAGGTTTGAAACAGCGCTCTCTGTTTAGATCTGCCAGGATTTCGGTATGTAGATCTCCTCGTACACCGCGATGGCAAAGCGGTCGCTCATGGCTCCCACATAGTCGCACACCACCCGCTCTCTTGGCTCCCCCTCGCTTAAGAGATTGATAAATTCCTCCGGCAGATCGTCCACATGCTTCAGATAATGCTGGTAGAGCGTCTCCATCAGCACCTCCGCCTTGGCCTCCTCGCTCTTGGCCCTGGGGTTGGTGTACACCTGCTCAAACATAAACTGACGGATCGCGACCATGGCCTCCGCCACGGGCTCCGACATCAAAATATCGTTCTTGTCCATGCTGGCTGTGACAATGTCGTGGATAAAGTGATCCAGCCTCTCCCCCGGAGAGGAGCCGAGGATCTCCCGGATCCCGGAGGGCACGTCGCTCTCCTGCAGGATGCCTCCCCGCACCGCGTCGTCCATGTCGTGATGGATATAGGCGATCTTGTCCGCCAGACGCACGATCTTTCCCTCCAGTGTATGCGGCTTCCCGATGGTCTGATGATTGCGGATCCCGTCCCGCACCTCAAAGGTCAGATTCAGACCTCTGCCGTTTTTCTCCAGCCTGTCCACCGTCCGCACGCTCTGCTCGCTGTGCTCAAAGCCCAGCGGGCACACGCGGTTCAAAGCCCTCTCGCCCGCATGTCCGAAGGGCGTGTGTCCCAGATCGTGTCCCAAGGCGATGGCCTCCACCAGATCCTCGTTCATCTTCAGCGCCTTGGCGATGGTCCTGGCCGTCTGGGATACCTCCAGCGTGTGGGTCAGACGGGTGCGGTAGTGATCCCCCTCCGGCGTCAAAAACACCTGGGTCTTGTCCTTCAGCCGCCGGAACGCTTTACAGTGGATGATGCGGTCCCTGTCCCTCTGAAAGACAGGGCGTATATCGCACTGGGGCTCCGGCTTCAGCCTTCCCTTAGACTGCATACTGAGGGAGGCATACGGACTCAAATATTCCTTTTCCCACTGCTCCAAACTCTCTCTGATCGTCATAAAAATCCCCATTCCGGAGCGTTTACGCGACGGGGCGACGCGAATCTCAAATTCGCGTCTGCCATCAGGGGAATTTGTGACGCTCCGGCACAAATTCCTATGTGAAAAATAAGTTATCGAGCTTATTTTTCACACTAAGCCCTCACCTTCCGACGCCCCGCGCCATTGTCCGCGCTTTTTCGTCTGGCCATATCCAAACCCTGATACAGACCCTATTTCTTATATTCTGCGCCGTTTCCCGAAATCCTTTTTTCTTTTTGGAAAAATCGGGCAGCTGCTTTCTTTCGTAAAAATCTCTATCCGGGAAAATCTCATTGATCCGCCGCCCGGCATACCGCCGGCGGGAGTCCAGAACAGGGATCCGGCAGCCGGATCCTTCGACTTACAGGATGGGAAAACGCAAAAAACAACGCGAAGCAGGAACTCTCTCCGTTCTGCTCCGCGCTATCCAATGCAGGAAAAGAGACTTGAACTCTCATGGTATTGCTACCACACGGACCTGAACCGTGCGCGTCTGCCAATTCCGCCATTCCTGCGAACAATCAATATCTTATCGCGTCTTGCCTCAAAAGTCAAGATATTTTTTAAATTTTTTTTGCAAAATGTATTTTAAAAGCAGCTCCTGTAGATTTCCTCCCAGTCCAGGCTCTCCCGCAGGATGTCCGCCAGCCGGTCGTACTGCTCTTCCCGGTACGCCTCGTAGGATATTTCCCCGCCGCCCTCGCAGGGGATCCCCTTGTTTTCGCACAGGAGGCGCACCAGCCCGGAGCGGAACTCCTCCCGGTCAAAGACGCCGTGCAGATATGTGCCCAGAACCCGGCCCGACACACAGCCGTCCCGCTTATCTTCCAGCGCCGCAAAGCTGGCGCACGCCTCCCCCGGATCCCGCTGTGCGGCGGGCACGGTACGCCCCATGTGTATCTCATAACCGCTCACCTTTTTGTGGGACAGGGGGCCAAGCACCCCTTCCCACGCCCCGGTCTCTCCCTCCACCCGGGTCCGGGCCTTCTCCCCCACGAAATACGTCTCCACCGGCAGCACGCCCATTCCCCGGACAAAGCCTCCCCGCTCCCCCTCAACACCGCTTTCGTCCACGATCCGCTCTCCCAGCATCTGATAGCCGCCACAGATGCCGAACAGGAAACTGCCCCGCTGGAGACAGCGCAGAAGCGCCGCCTCCAGCCCGGTCCGGCGCAGCCACTCCAGATCCGCGATCGTACTCTTGGTGCCCGGCAGGAGAATGAGATCCGGCTGCCCCAGCTCTCTTGTCCGCTCCACATACCGCACAGACACGGCGGGCTCCACGGCAAACGCCTGGACATCCGTAAAATTGGAGATCCGCGGCAGACGGATCACCGCGATATCCACCTTTCCCGTGACATCCCGCTTCCGGAGCCCCTCCGCCAGGGAATCCTCCTCCTCCAGATCCACGTCCGCATAGGGCACTACGCCCAGGACCCGCTTGCCGCATTTCTCCGCAAGAAGGGAAAGGCCCGGCTCCAAAATGCGGAGATCCCCGCGGAACTTATTGATAATGAGCCCCTTGACGCGCTCCCGCTCCCGCGGCTCCAAAAGCATCAGCGTGCCCGCCAGCTGGGCGAACACCCCGCCCCGGTCGATATCCCCCACCAGAAGCACCGGCGCGTCCACCAGCTCGGCCAGCCCCATATTGACGATATCGTCCTGCTTCAGATTGATCTCCGCCGGGCTCCCCGCCCCCTCGATCACAATGATATCGTACTGTTCCTCCAGCTGCCGGTACGCCTCCAAAATGGCCGGCACATACTCCTTTTTCCGCCGGAAATATTCCTCGGCGCTCATATTTCCCAGGACCTCCCCGTTTACGATCACCTGGGATCCCATGTCCGTGGTGGGCTTGAGCAGGATCGGGTTCATGCAGACCCGGGGCGTGGTGCCGCAGGCAAACGCCTGTACCGCCTGTGCCCGCCCCATCTCCAGCCCTTCCTCGGTTATAAAGGAATTGAGCGCCATGTTCTGGGATTTGAAGGGCGCCACCCGGTACCCTTCCCGGCGCAGCACACGGCACATTCCCGCCGCCAGCAGACTCTTTCCCACATTCGACATGGTTCCCTGTATCATAATCGGTTTTGCCATCTTTCGCCCCCATGGACTTTCGTCTCTTTCTCTTCTGGGTGTGACCCCTTCCGCAGCCCCCCGCAAGCCAGTCTGCAGCCCTGTCCGCATTTCTGCCCGCAGCTCTGTCCGCAGCCCCCCACAAGCCAGTCTGCAGCCCAGTCCGCAGTTACACCCTCAGCCCTGCCTTTCGCCCTGTCCGCAGACCTCCCGCATACACCGGATCAGCCGGCGGTTTTCCTCCGGGCCGCGCACGGCGATCCGGAAATACCCGGGGCCCAGCCCCCGGAAGGAATCACAGGAACGGATCAGAATCCCTTTCCCCAAAAGCCGCTCCGCCAGATCCTCCCTGCTGTGAAAGAGCAGGAAATTGGCCTCCGAAGGGCAGACCCAGTCCGCGATCGGCCCTGGGGCCCGACTGACCTGTTCCCCACCCGGGGCCGGCCCAGAAGCCCGACTGATCTGCTCCCCGCCCGGGGCCGACCCAGAAGCCTGACTGACCTGTTCCCCGTCCGGAAAGGCTTCCGGCCCCTTGGGCACCCGGGCCAGCTCCCGCGCCAGGTATGCCCGCTCCCCGGCCACCAGCTCCCGGGTGCGGGACAGGTAGCCCTCCTCCGCGAGGGCCGCGATCCCGGCCCTCTGGGCCGGAAGGGACGTGTTCCAGGGCTGCAGGACCCGCATCCGGCCCAGAAGCGCCCCGTCGGCCGTCAGGGCGTAGCCCAGGCGAAGCCCCGCCATCGCGTACACCTTGGTAAAGGCCCGCAGCACGATCAGATGGGGAAAGCGGCCCAGCTCCCGCTTCATGGACAGCTCCTCCTCCCGCCCGGAAAAGGGCAGGAAGCATTCGTCCACACAGAGCCGGACGCCCCTCCTCTCACACATCCCGGCAAGGGAGAGCAGGACGTCCTTCTCCACCGCGGCCCCCGTAGGGTTGTTGGGATTGCAGACAAAGAGGATATCCACGCCCTCCAGACAGTCCCCGCCGCCAAACGCCTCCCCGGTCAGGGCAAAATCCCGCTCCCGCTCCAGGGAAAGAAACCGCATCCGGCCCCCCGCCTGCAGGACCGCCGCCTCATATTCCCCAAAGGACGGCGCGGGGGCCATGCCCACCCCGGGCCGTTCCCCGCTGCACAGCGCATAGAGCAGCTCCGCCGCACCGTTTCCCAGGATCACCTGTTCCTGCGCCGCCCCTTCCGCCCGGGCGATGGCCTTTGTCAGCGCTTCCCCTCTCGGATCCGGATAACACCCGCAGAAGCGCAGGGCTTCTGCGGCGGCGCGCAGACTGCCCTCCGGCATCCCCAGCGGATTGACGCTCACCGAAAAGTCGTCGTCCACCCGGTTCCGGTAGATATCTCCTCCGTGGGAGACGGTGCCCGCAAAAGCAGACTCCATGCGATCGCTCCTTCCGTTCAACACGCTCTCCTCTCCTTCAGCCAGGGAACCACCGACCTGCCAGCCAGACCGCCCCGCACAGGATCTCACCTGCCGCCAGAACGATCCACCCGGTGCCGTACAGCAGCCGGTGGGCCCGCAAAATATCCCGCGGCTCCACCCTGCGCAGATCGTCCCCGATGGTGGGCTTCTCACAGCGCTCCCCAAAATACCAGGCGTCCCCCGCCAGCCGGATCCCCAGCGCTCCGGCACAGACAGCCTCCGTCTGGGCGGAGTTGGGACTTTTGTGCTTCCGCCGGTCCCGGCGGTAGATCCGCAGAGCCCCCTTCCCATCCATCCTCAGCAGAAAGGCCGCAAGGATCATGGCGGCGGCGGAGAGCCGGGCGGGCAGAAAATTGACCGCGTCGTCCAGCCTGGCCGCGGCCGTCCCCAGATAACGGTACCGCTCGTTCCGGTAGCCGATCATGGAATCCATGGTATTCACCGCCTTGTAGCCGAATCCGCCCGGTGCGCCAAACAAAAAGAGATACAACAGCGGCGCCGCCACGCCGTCCGAGGTGTTTTCCGCCACCGTCTCCACCGCGGCCCTCACAATGCCGTCGGCGGAGAGCCTCTCCGTGTCCCTTCCCACGATCATGGACACCGCCCTTCTGGCGCCCTCCACGTTCCCGGCGGCAAGCTCCCGGTACACTCGCCCGCTCTCCGTCCGCAGCGACTTCATGGCGAGCATCCGGTAGCTCATCCAGATCTCCAGCCCCACGCGGAGACCGTGGCCGATCTGTTCTGCGGCGCACAGAAGGACGATCGGCACGGCCACCGAGACAAAGAGCACCCACAGCGCCAGGGCCGCTCCCGCCGCCCGCTCTCTCGCCGGGCGGGACGCCTCCGCCCGCCGCCCGCTCGCATCCCGTGCCGATTCCTCCTCCGGACAGGCGCCGCCCTCCTCTCCGGACGGTCTCAAAACGGGCACGCCAAAAAGCCTCCGCACCGCCCGCTCGCCCCACGCGGTCAGGCATCCCATGCCCCGCACCGGGTGCCAGAGCCAATGGGGATCCCCCAACGCCAGATCCAAAAGAAACGCGGCTCCCACCACAAACGCCCTTTCCAACAACATCCTTCCCGCTCCTTACAGCTTTGTCCCGCGGATCTCCCGACATTCCGGCGCCCTTCCCCGCTCCCACAGACAGCGCATGGTAAACCCTTCCGCGTTGGCGGTCTGCCACTGGTAATAGTCCCTGTGGGGGACGGAAAACCGATCCAGAAGGGCCATGATGGTGCCGCCGTGCACCACCAGCGCGATCCGGGGCCGTCCCCCGCGGGCTGTGGCTCCGCAGCCCGCAGCCTCCTGCAGCGCCTTCTCAAATCCCCTCGCACAGCGGGACTGAAACGCCTCCCGGGTCTCGCCGCCCGGAAACCCTTCCGCCCCCAGGGTGCAGAGGAACCGCTGATACGCCGGCTCCTCCCGCAGCTCCTCGTAAGTTCGATACTCAAACGCCCCGAAGTCACACTCCCGAAGCTCCTCCACCGCCCGGTAGCTGCAGCCCGGAAAAAGCGCCTCCGCCGTCTCCCGGCACCGCCGCAGGGGACTGCCCAGGACCAGATCCATCTCAGGCAGACGCTTTTGCCGCAGGGCCGCCACCGCCTCCTGCAGAAGCCCCTCGTCGGTGGTTCCCACGTACCGCCGCTCCAGATTTCCTCTGGTGGCCCCGTGCCGCACCATCGTCAACCAACATTCCATCTGTCCCTCCATCCTCCTCTGCGGACCCTTAAGGCCGTTCAAAGGCTCACTTGATCCGCACGCCGATGCCGCACACCATGCGGATCACCTGATCGGCGCGCTCCGCCAGCAGACAGTTCACCCGCCCGGCCGCCTCCCGGTACGCCCGCTCAAAGGCGTCCGTGGGCACAATGCCGCAGCCCACCTCGTCGGCGGTGACGACCAGGGTCTCCCCGTCCTTCTCCGCAAGCAGCGCCTGGACCTCCTCCAGGGGATCCTTCCCCTCCTCCAGCTGCCTTCTGACACATTCCTGATAATCCGTGACCAACCGGGAGCTCTCCGGGAAATGCTCCCTTGCGTAAGCTGCCTTTCCCTGGAAGGCCCCTCCCGTAATAAAAATCATCCTCCTGCCTCATCCCTTCCTGTAATAGGAGATGCCGATCGTATCCATCCCCACGTTGCAGGCGTTGGAAAAGGACGCCTTCTGCACGACCACTCTGGCGAAGGGCACCCGCTTCCTCACCTCGGACTTGATAAACTCCAGCTGTCGGACGTTGCAGCTCACATGGGTGATGAGCACGATCTCCGGATCGATATGGCGCCTCCGAAACAGATGTCTGCGGATAAAGCTCCTCCACGCCCGCTCAATGTTTCCGAACCGGGCCTCCACGATGACGATGCGGCTCTGGCGCATCCCCAGGATGGGATGCAGCCGAAAGAGGGAGCAGAAATGGTTGGAAAACGCGCTGGTATGCCCGTTCTGGTAAAAGATATCCGTGGTGGGCATAAAGTACTTGCTGCACACCAGCCCCTTGACGCGCTCCACCTCCCGGCAGATCTCCGCCGTCCTGCAGCCCTGCTGGGCCATCCGCGCCGCATACAGGGTGACCAGCCCGGCGCCTCCCGAGATGTGCCCCGAGTCGATGACATGCACATGGCCGAATCCGCTGGCGGCCCTGGTGACCATCTCAAAGCTCTTGCCCACGTTGGCCGCCATGGCGATGTGGATCACATCCTCCGCCTGGGTCAGCACATCCGCAAAAAATTCCTCATATTCCTCCACGGACACGTTGCTGGCAAAGACATGCTCGTCCCCCTGGAGCAGATACTGGGACAGGCTGTCGGAATCGATCTCCCGGGTGTCCGCGAAACGCCCCTTGTCCGTCTCAATGTACAGATACATCACCCGGATATCGTACTGCTCTATAAATTCCTCCGGGATATCGCTGGTACAGTCCGTGGTGATGCAGACCTTCCGCCGCTTCCTGTGCGCCGCCCGCTGGATCTCGTCCTCCGGCCCGGCGGTGGTGTTGGTCCCCGAACGGTACTCCACGATATCGCCCGGCAGGAACTTCAGGATCTCCGCCTCCAGAAGGTCGCTCTGGATCGGCTTTTCCAGACAGCCGTCAAAATCGTAGTCCTGACAGAGCTTCTTGGCTTCCGCCAGCGAGTTGGCCGTGAGTACGATCACCGCGGACTCCCTGCACAGGCCGTTTTCCTGATGCCGTATCCGCTCCAGGACCTCCGTGCCGTTCTGCCCCGGCATCAGATAATCCATCAGGATCACATGGTAGTATTTATGCTGGGTCTTTGCCAGGGCCTCCTCCCCGTCGGCCGCCAGATCGATCTGGACCTTGGTGGCCTCCAGGAGCTTCTGGATCACCATGCGGTTCATATCGCCGTCGTCCACCACCAGGACGCGCGCCTCCGGGGCCTCAAAGCTCTGCTGGTAGCGCTCGGCTTCATCCTCCGTCCGCTCCCGCTCCATAAACTGTACCACTCCCACCGGCGTCGGATCGGTCACCTGCTGCTCCAGCGTGACGGTAAAGACGGAGCCCTTGGTGTAGATGCTGTCCACCGTGATCTCGCCCCCCATCAGCTCCACCAGCTGCTTACAGATGGACAGGCCCAGCCCGCTGCCCTCCACCTTCCGGTTGTCCCGCTCGTCGATCCGGCGGAACGCATCGTACAGATACTTCAGATCCTCCTTCCGGATCCCGATGCCCGTGTCCGAGACGGAGATCCGCAGGAGCACCTTGTCCTGGGAGGTCATCTCCCCGCCTACCGCCAGGGTCACCTTCCCCTCCCGGGTGTACTTCACCGCATTGGTCAGAAGGTTCAAAAGCACCTGCTTGATCCGCCGCTCATCCCCGTACAGGCCGGAGGGAAGGCCGGGATCCAGATCGATCTCAAAATTCAGGTTCTTTTCGCCCGCCCGCACCAGCATGATGTCCACCAGCTCCTGGCACCACTCCCGCAGCTGGTACTCCACCGGCATCTTGCTGGCCACCTGGATGTTGGCCGCGTATTCCCGGGTATTGTTGTCCCAGTTTTCCCGAAGGATCATCTCATTCAGCCCGATGATGGTGTTGATGGGGGTGCGGATCTCATGGCTCATGCTGGCAAAGAAGCTGTTCTGGGCGCTGTTGGCCTCCTCCAGCTCCTTCTTCTGCCGGGCAAGGAAGGAGGCCGACGCCCCGTAGAACTGCCCCAATGTAATGGGAACGGC
>CANPWJ010000085.1 GCA_947584035.1 uncultured Acetatifactor sp.
CACCGTCAGCGTCCGCAGCCCCAGGAAATCCATCTTCAGAAGCCCCAGCTCCTCCAGGGTGGTCATGGTAAACTGGGTGACGATGGAGCCGTCGGAGCCTCTGGAGAGTGGGACAAACTCATCCGCGGCCTTCTGACAGATCACCACTCCCGCGGCGTGCATGGACGTGTGTCTTGGCAGTCCCTCCAGCCGTCTGCACATGTCGATCAGCCGGGTAACGCTTTCATCCTCGTGATAGAGCTTCCGCAGCTCCGGATTCATCTCCAGCGCCCGTTCCAGCGTAATATTCAGCTCGTTTGGCACCATCTTGGCGATGGAGTCCGTCAGGGCATAAGGAAGATCCATCACGCGCCCTACGTCCCGGATCACGCCCTTCGCCGCCAGCGTACCGAAGGTGACGATCTGCACCACCTTGTCCGCCCCGTATTTGCGGCTCACATAGTCGATCACTTCCTGTCTGCGCTCAAAGCAGAAGTCCACGTCAATATCGGGCATGGACACACGTTCCGGGTTCAGGAAACGCTCGAACAGCAGATTGTATTTGATGGGATCGATGTTTGTGATCTTCAGACAGTAGGACACGATACTGCCCGCGGCAGAGCCTCTCCCCGGCCCCACCGGAATATCGTTTTCTCTGGCATAGTTGATGAAATCCCACACGATCAGAAAATAGTCCACATACCCCATGCGGCGGATCACGTCCAGCTCATAGTCCAGACGCTCCCGAAGCGTCTGTCCGGTATCGCCGGCGGGCTGATCCGGCTCTCCGTACCGCTCCGCCAGGCCGTCGCTGCAGAGCTTGTTCAAATATCCCCACGAATCGTAACCTTCCGGCACCTCAAATTTCGGCAGCTTGGTCACGCCGAACTCGATCTCCACGTTGCAGCGGTCCGCGATGCGCTGCGTGTTCTCCACCGCTTCCCAGGCATAGGGAAAGAGCGCCTTCATCTCCTCCTCGCTCTTCACATAATACTGGCCGCCCTCGTAGCGCATACGGTCCTCGTCCGCCAGCCGTTTCCCGGTCTGTAAGCACAGGAGGATGTCATGGGCATCCACGTCCTCCGCGTAGGTATAGTGCACATCGTTGGTGACCACCAGCGGAATGTCCAGCTCCTGGCTCAGCTGCATCAGCTCCATATTCACCGTGCGCTGCTCCGGGATCCCGTGATCCTGCATCTCCAGAAAAAAGTTTCCCTTTCCAAAGCAGGACTCATATTTCCGGGCCGCCTTTCTGGCCTCCTCCGGCAGCCCTTTCACGATCGCGCGCTGCACTTCGCCGGCCAGACAGGCCGACAGCGCGATGATCCCCTCATGGTACTGCCGCAGGATCTCCATATCCACACGCGGCTTATAATAATACCCCTCCGTGAAGCCGCGGCTCACAATCTTCATCAGATTGGCATAGCCTGTATTGTTCTCCGCCAGAAGCACCAGATGATAATAGCGGTCCTCGCCCCCCGACAGCTCCTTGTCAAACCGGGAGTTGGGCGCCACATAGACTTCACAGCCCAGGATCGGCTTGATTCCCTCCGCTCTGGCCGCGCGATAAAAATCGATCACCCCGTACATGACTCCATGGTCGGTGATCGCCGCGCTGTCCATGCCGAGCTCCTTTACGCGGGCAACATACTCTTTGATCTTGTTGGAACCATCCAGCAGAGAATACTCTGTGTGGACGTGCAAATGTGCAAATGCCATGCCTCAGACTCCTTCTGTCCGCCATCTCTCCCCGTGCCGTGTTCTCCGTCTCCCACGGGTCATCTCCTTCTCTCATAAACCACCAGGTCCGCGTCCCTTCCCAGCTCCCGGTATCCGTGCTCCGCGCAGAGCCTGTCCACCGCTCCGCCTGACACCGCGGCTATATAGCGGCTCTGCAGCGAGTCGAACTGCTCTGTGACATACGCCGTCTCACAGCAGCTGATACCCATTCCCTCCGGCAGGGCATACAAAAGCTGCCATTTTGCGGCCACATTCTCCCCCCGGACCCGGTCGCCCAGCACCCAAATGACGACATTGTCATAATTTGGCGCATTGTCCCGCTCCAGCGTCATGCTGTCCGCCAGACATTCCCGCCATGCCTCCACCTGGGCCGCCCTCTCTTCCGTCCCGTAGGGCACCTGGTAGTCGTAAGGCTCCACGGCCTTATAGGAGTACAGATAGGCAAAGACAGCGCCCAGCAGCACCGCTTTCTTAAACGTCCGGGTCTCCATCAGGCTGACTACGAAAATGCCCGCCGCCAGGAAGGTCAGAAGATGCTTGCTGCCCTCCGTAAGCTTATACATGAGAAGCAGCGCAAAGAGCATGGCCACAAAGCTGAACGCCAGATGTCCTTCCACCACCAGCTTTCCCGGAAGCGGCAGCTCCCCATCGCGCCCCCGGATCCCCTTCTTCACCTTGCAAAAGTCTGCCAGGGTCTGTCCCGCAAGCACCGCCGTCATGGCGAGATATCCTGCGAAAAAAGCGCCGGATGCCAGCCCGCTCCGCACCCCTTCCACCGTGTGGAAATAAAAGTCTCTTCCCTTCCAGTACAGCGTCCCAAAGAAATTGTGGAGCCCCGCTCCGAAGCCTTCTCGGAAAAAGGTGGTAATCCAGTCCGTATAGAAGAGCGGCGTAAAATACTCCGCTCCCAGATAATGCTTGATCAGGGCATAGAGGACAAGCGTTGCTCCGCATACCGCTCCGGAGCCGATCAGCCCTGCCCATTTTTTCCGGCGGATCCAAAGGCCGGACGGCAACAGAAGAAACAGGAGCATATAGGGCCGCATCAGGGTGAGCAAGGCAGCCAGCGCGAATAAGAGCACCAGCTTCCAGGTCTTTTCCCGGCGCAGAAAGCTCACCGCCGCGCCATAAAAAAGGATCAGCAGGGAAAAGCAGACCACCTCCGGCATCCCGGAGAGCATATAGCGCACGTTCAGGGTGTACAGACAAAACAGGAACGTCAGCACCCCCATCTGACGCCAGGTAGGCCGCGCCAGCCACACAAAGAAAAAGCACGCCAGCGTCATCAGCAGGATATTGCAGAGGACCGGAGACATTAGATTCCAGCCAAACAGGCATCCCCACAACACCCAGGGGAATACCAGCACCGGGCTCCATGCAGCAAAGGAGAGCTTCAGCGCATGGCTTTCGTTAAACCCAAAATATCCCTGGGGCCAGCCATAGTGGACCATCCCTTCCACCTGCTTAAAATAAAAGAGCTCATCATTCCATTCGGAATTCGGCAGATAGACCTGCCGGATACTATGTCCCTGCACCGCGCTGTACACCGCGCAGCAGAGCACAGGAAGCAAGGCGAGAAGCAGTGATTTCCACAGGGTAGGGATCCGCTCGTCCCGCTTCCACCAGATCCTAAAACGCTTCATCCTTCTGTTCCCTTTCGTCCCGGTGTTTTGCCCTCATCCGCCGGATCCAGGTTCCACCGCTCCCGGATCACATACTGCGGCGAATTGTTCATGCTGATGTAGATGCGGCCGATATATTCCCCGATCATTCCCAGCATAATCATAATCATCCCGCCAAAAAAGACCACCGCCGCCATCAGAGAACTGAAGCCGATCGGCACCGCCGGATTGACCAGCCGCTTCACGATCGTATACAGTCCGTAGAGAAACCCGGCACACGCAAAGCTCCCGCCCACAGCGGTGGCAATCCGCAGCGGCTTGACCGAAAACGCGGTAAAGCCGTTGAACCAGAGATTCAAAAGCTTTTTCAGCGTATAACCGGAGGTGCCCTCCTCCCGCTCCCGATGCTTTACATTCACGTTGGTGATATTTTTCGTGGTCCTCAGCACCAGCCCGATCACGTATGGGTAGGAATTTTCATAGCGGATCATATCCTCCACCACGAACCTCCGCACCGCAAAATAGCTGGAAACATACAGATCCGCCGGCTTATCCAGCATCATCCGGGCCATCAGGTCGTTGATCCTGCTGCCAAGGTTCCGAAACGCCGAGTGCTGCTTATGATCATACCTGGCATACACGGCATCGTATCCCTCCTCCAGCTTGTCCAGGAGCTTGTCCACCTCCTCCGCCGGCGTCTGCCCGTCGTCGTCCAGACAGACCACATACTCTCCGTCGGAATAGCGCAGCCCCGCCATCAGCGCGGAATGCTGCCCGAAATTCCTGGCAAAGCTGATGCCCTTCACATTCTTCCGCTCCCTGCACAGCTCCCGGATGACCTCCAGCGTGTGATCCGGCGAACAATCATTCACCAGAAAAATATCGTATTCGTACCGGCCCATCCGGCTCATCTTCCCGTCGATCTCCGCCACCACATGGGGGAGCGTGTGCTCCGAACGATAACAGGGAATCACAAAACTTACTTTCTTCATGGCAGTTTTTCCTCCGCTCCTGCGTCTCTTATCCTCGATCTGTGCCGCTCGTTTCCTCCGAAGGAGAAGCCGCGGGCGAGAGCGCGGCCATCCAGATCACATCCCGATAGACTCCGTCTATCTGAACATCCTCCCGCAGATATCCCTCCCGCGAAAAGCCGGCCTTCTCATAGCTGTGGATCGCCCGCTCGTTTCCGGCCAGCACTCGAAGATAGATCCGGTGCAGTCCCTCCTCCTCGAAGCAGTAGCGCAGCATCAGCCTGGCGGCTGCGGTTCCCACGCCCCTGCCCCGGGCAGAGGGCTCTCCGATAAAGATGCCGTACTCTGCCTTTTTGTGCCGTCTGTCGATATCCCGGATATACACGGAGCCAACCGGCGTTCCCGTCTGCAGGTCACAGATGATCATCTGGATCACGTCCCCGGTCTCCACCCTGGTCCGAATCCATTGTTCGTGTGTTTCTCTGGTAAATAATTCCTGATAGATAAACTGTCGGCGCACCGCGTCACTGTTGCGCCACTGTACGATACGCTCCGTGTCGTCACAGGTCATCCGCCGCAGATAGATTCCTACGGACGTATCGCGATAGGTTTCTTCCAGATTCCTCATAAGCCTCCTAAAATCCCGCCAATTCCTTTCCCTGAAGCGCATACAACAGGAAATTTACGCCGCAGACCAGGTGATAGAAGAACACACCCCACTCCGCCAGCACAAACACCATTTTAAAGCTTTTCCGCCACTGAACGGTATTCTGGATCATCACAACCAGCGTCATCAAAAACACAAAGAACATTCCGTACATATACCCCCAGGAAAAGTTGGCGTGGAGCATTCGGAAGCCCTTTTCATACAGACACAGAAACATCCCCGTTGCCACCAGATACACATACCAGGAGACGCGGTAGCAGCGATTTTTCAAAAATTCCTTTCCATTCAGAAGCAGAACGCCGATGGGAAGCGCCATCCCCATGAGGATGCTGAGCGGAATATTCTTGGAATAATTGCTCCACACAGCGGCAAAGGCAAACCCAATGCCGGTCTCCTCTCCCATGGTATTGGTTCCCGAAAAAACGCCGAAGAACTGAAACAGCAGATCCAGCCCGGTGGGGACCATGACGGCGCAGAGCGCAGCCGCACAGGGCAGGCTCCTTCCCCGGCTTTCGATGAGCTGTGCCAAAAGCAGGATCCCCAGCGTGGGGACAATCACGATCGTAAAGCTTGGCTTCGTGAGGGTGGTCAAAAGCAGACTCAAGGCAAACGGAAGGCTTTCCCGCCACGGGAAGCCGAAGAACGCTTCCACGAAACCGCCATGCCGCTGCCTCCAAAGGTCATCCAGTCTCGTCAGCATCCGGCAGCCCTCAAAGAAGCAGATCAGAGCAAAGGGCCTGGCCGCCAGATAGGTAGCGTTCCAAATCGGGTTGGGCGTGTAGATCCCCATGCACCGATACGCGTAGTCGAAGCCGAAAAAGGCCGTATTTTTCGGGGAATACAGATTTCCCAACAGAAAGAGGGCAAAGGTCAAAAGCGTCGCGGACACATCCAGCCGCGCAGAATCCAGCCCCCCCGAAAGCTTTGGGAAAGAGGCCCTGAGACTGCCTCCCACATACCCGCGCGCGATCCAGATGCCAAGCCCGTTCAGCAGCATGGCAGCCATAGCGGTGGCAACAGGCGCGCCGCAAAGAAAGGAAAGGAGCCTGGCCACGGTAAAAAACAGCGGATAGGGAAACTCATATCTCCCGGCGATTCCCCGCACCTTGTCCACATAGTCGGGCATGTCCGACACAAAATTCGGTATCTCATAGCACTGCATCACAAACAGATACAGCGTTACGGCGGAGTACAGAAACAGCAGGAGCACAAAGAGCACTCGGTCCCCCGCGCTCTGTCTCTCCCATTCCAGGGCCCAGCTGCCGGCCCAATCGGCGAGTCTTTGCCCCCTGGTTTTCTTTGGTTCATGGTTCGTCGTTTTCTGGCGCATCGCGCTACGCTCCTCATCTCTATACATATTCGTTGCACAGACGGATCACCCGTCCGATCTCTTCCTCGGTCATCTCCGGAAATAAGGGAAGCGTCACACAGTGGGATGCCAGGTACTCCGCGTTGGGGCAATCCCCTCTGCGGTACCCCAGATGGGCATATGCCTTCTGCAGATGACAGGGCACCGGATAGTGCATGTTACACTACACGTCCGCCTCCTCCATATAGCGCAGGAAATCCTCGTGATCCGGGACCGTGACCACAAACAGATGAAACACCGGGGTGGTGTTCTCCGGATGCCCCTGCATGGTGATCCGGGGATTCTGGATCTCCCGCAGGTATCGCTCGCCGATGGCTTGTCTGCGCCTTGTCCACTCCGGCAGATACCGAATGCTGACAGACAACACCGCCCCCTGCAGTCCCTCCAGGCGGTAATTGTACCCGATCTCGTCGTGATAATACCGCACATCACATCCCTGATTCTTTAGACGAGTAATGTGCTCATAATACTCCTTCCGGCTGCAGGTCACGCTGCCGCCCTCGCCAAAGGCGTACAGGTTCTTGCCGGGGTAAAAGCTAAAGCAGCCCATCTCTCCCAGCGTTCCCACATTCCGCCCCTCAAATTTTGCTCCGTGCGCCTGGGCGCAGTCCTCCACCACAAAAAGCCTGTGCCGCCGGGCAACCGCCTCCACCGCCGCAAAGTCGAACGGCTGTCCGTAGAGATGCACCCCAATGATCCCCTTTGTCCTCTCCGTGATCCGCTCCTCCACACTGGCGGGATCCAGCTCCCAGGTATCCGCCGTGCAGTCCGCAAACACCGGCGTGGCGCCGGTATAGCTCACGCCCCAGGCGGTGGCAATATACGTGTTGGCCGGCACAATCACTTCGTCCCCCGGCCCGACTCCCAGCGCCAGCATGGCACAGTGCAGCGCGGAGGTCCCATTATTGACGCCGCAGGCGTAAGGCGCTCCCACATATTCCGCAAACGCCCGATCAAACGCGTCCGCGTACTTCCCCCCGGAAAATGCCGTCTCCTCACATACCTGCCGGATGGCCTCCAGGTATTCTTCCCGATGAGCCGCAAAATCCCTTGTCAGATCGATCCTTTTCAAATGCTGTGCCATATGCCGCCTCCTTGTCCGCACACCGCGGTTCTTTCTCTCCGCTTCCTCCATTCTTCCCCGGGAACGCTCAGAGATAAAACTCCTTCCAGAGTCTTGCTATCTGCACCAGATAATTACCGATGGTCCGAAAGACCTTCACCGTGGTGTTATAATCCTCCTGCCACTCCACCGGATAATCCAGGATCTTCACACCGCTTCTCTCCGCCCGCAGCAGAAATTCAATCATATAGAACCAGCCGTTGTCGTCGCTGCTCTGCCCGATCAGGGACAGCGCCGTCTCCCGGCGCACAAACGTAAAGCCGCAGATAGCGTCCGTGGACCGCATCCGCAGAAACACCTTCAGCAGGATTAAAAGTCCCTGGGAAGTGATCCTGCGGTACCACTTGCGCCCCCGCGTATCAGACTCTCTGGCAAAGCGGCTGCCGTTGATGTACTCGATGTCCTCCCGGGTCTCAAACAGGCGGATGGCTTCCCCCAGATGTTTGATGTTGGTGGAGAGATCGATATCCATATACCCTACCACGCCGCCGCGGCTCACCTCTACACCGCGCCGAAAGGCGGCGCCCACACCGCGCACGGAAATGCGCTCATACCGCACCTTCTCGAAGCGTTCACAGAGTGCCTTCGCGATCTGGGGCGTTTCATCCTCCGAGCCATTGTCCACGATCAGGATCTCGTAATCCTCAAAGCCGATTTCCCGCAGATACTCCACCGTGCGTGTGATGCCGTTCTCCAGACGCAGCCGTTCGTTCAACACCGGAAAAATAATCGTCCACATCATTTTGTCAGTTTCTCCACTCCTTCTACACAATAGCGCTGCCGCTTAAAGCTGATACTCAATATGACCGACAGGTACTTGAAGATCAGCGTGAGCATCACCGACATCATAAAGAAGCCGAAGGACAGGAGCGCCATAATGGACATCCAGCCTTCCACCGGACGCACCGTGCTGAAGATCGAGTACACGATGTAGCCAAACATAAAGATCAACGCGCCGAACAGCACGATACTGACCGCCAGGGACAGGCGTTCCATCACATCCGTAAAGATAATGAGGGTGTCCCCCGCCAGAGTGCTGCGGTTCCCGCGCTCCTCTTTTTTTCGGGAGCGGTACGCCACCCCCGCCGCACGGTTATCATAGAGGATCGTATCCGTCTTTAACCCGCAGTTCATGTACATCGCCTTGCGGTAAGGGATATACGTGTTCATCTGATTGACCCGGTTCACCGCCCTGCGGGACACCACGCGGAAGCGCTCCTGCCGGATCTTGTTCTCGAAGCGGCTTCCCCAGTTGTAGAGCGCATAAAAGAGCCTGGAGCTGAGATTCACCCCATACATGGGAGCGGCGGCTACCACGTCGCAGCCCTCCAGCGCACGGTAATACACCTGCATAATCAAGTCATCGCTGAAATCCGGCTGGCACCGGTCAAATTCAAACAAAAAATCGCCCAC
>CANPWJ010000086.1 GCA_947584035.1 uncultured Acetatifactor sp.
AGCAAAAGCGGGAGGCGTACACCAAGCTCCTGTCCTACGAGATCCCTGCCATCGTGTTCTGCCGGGAGCTGATGCCGGATCCTATCTTTCGGGAGACGGCGGTGGCCCATGGGATCCCGCTTTTGTCCACGAAGATGGAGACCTCCGCTTTTATGGCGGAGACGATCCGGTGGCTGAGCGAGCGGCTGGCGCCCTGCATCTCCGTCCACGGAGTGCTGGTGGACGTCTACGGGGAAGGGCTGCTGATCACGGGCGAGGGCGGCATCGGAAAATCCGAGGCCGCCCTGGAGCTGGTAAAGAGAGGCCATCGTCTGGTGACGGACGACGTGGTGGAGCTTCACAAGATCAGCGACGACACCCTGATCGGCACCGCCCCCGATATCACCAAGAATTTCATCGAGCTGCGGGGCATTGGGATCGTGGACGTGAAGGCCCTTTACGGCGCCTCCGCGGTGAAGGACAGCCAGCAGGTGGATCTGGTCATCCGGCTGGAGGACTGGGACAAGGAGAAGGAGTACGACCGGCTGGGCCTGGAGGACAGCTATACGGAATATCTGGGCAATCAGGTGGTCTGCTATGACATCCCGATCCGGGCGGGCCGGAACCTGGCGCTGATCTGCGAGGCGGCGGCGGTCAACCACCGTCAGAAGAAGATGGGATATAATGCCGCCAGAGAGCTGTATTCCCGCGTCCAAAATTCTCTTGCCCGAAAACGGGAGGATGAGGAATAATCCGCCGGGATGATCTATAAAATAGAAGAATAGGAAATGGGGATAAGGGCATGAAGAGATACGCGTTTGGAGTGGATATCGGCGGGACGACCGTGAAGCTGGGCTTTTTTGACGTGGACGGCAACCTGTTGGAAAAATGGGAGATCCCCACTGTAACGGAAAACGACGGGGCGGCGATCCTGCCGGACGTGGCGGAGAGTATTTTGGGGAAGATGCGGGAGAGAGGCGTGGACGCGGAGGACGTGGCAGGCGTGGGCGTGGGCGCTCCCGGGGCCATCGATTCGGAGGGGCTTTTAGTGGGCGGCGCCGTCAATCTGGGCTGGGGCGTGTTCAATGTAGCCAGGGTGCTGAGCGGCTACCTGGGACTCCCCGTGAAGGCGGCCAACGACGCGAATGTGGCGGCCTTCGGTGAGATGTGGCAGGGCGGCGGAAGGGGCTATTCCAACCTGGTGGCGGTGACCCTGGGGACCGGTGTGGGCGGCGGGATCATTGTCAACGGGAAGATCCTTACCGGCGCCACCGGAGCGGGCGGTGAGATCGGCCATATGCACGTGGAGGATACGGAGCAGGAGCTCTGCAACTGCGGACACCGGGGCTGCCTGGAGCAGTACGGCTCCGCCACGGGAGTCGTGCGGCTGGCGCGGAGGCACCTGGAGAGGAGCAGCCGGGAGAGCGTGCTGCGTCATGGGGCACTTACCGCGAAGGCGGTCTTTGACGCGCTGAAGGAGGGGGATCCTCTGGCGGAGGAGATCGTGAAGCAGTTTGGAGAATACCTGGGGAAGGGGCTGTCCCTGGTGGCGGCCGTGGTGAATCCGGAGATCTTTGTGATCGGCGGCGGCGTGTCCCGGGCGGGAGAGATCCTGCTTGCGTACATTGAGCCGGCCTTTCAGAAATATGTGTTTGGGCCCTGCAAAAACGTCCGTTTCGCGCTGGCGACTCTCGGAAACGACGCGGGGATCTACGGGGCCGCGGGCCTCGTGCTGAACGGGCAGATGGGAGCGGAAGGGAATGATTAGCAAAACGGTGTTGGAGACTTTGAAGGAATTGGCGGCTCCGGAGGATGTCTATTTGCGGGAGCCTCTCGCGGAGCACACCACATTTCGGGTGGGAGGCCCGGCGGACTGTCTGATCACCGTGGAGAGCGAACAGCAGCTGGCGAAGCTGCAGCGCTATCTGCAATTAGTGGATATCCCCTTCTTTGTGCTGGGGAACGGCAGCAATACCCTGGCCCGGGATGCCGGCTATGAGGGGATCGTGCTGCAGGTCGGGAAAAGGATGAGCGGTATCCGGGTGGACGGCGACCGCGTCTTTGCCCAGGCGGGAGCGCTTCTCTCCCAGGTGGCGGGGGCGGCTCTGGAGCACGGGCTTTCCGGGCTGGAGTTTGCTTCCGGGATCCCAGGTACCGTGGGCGGAGCGGTGGTGATGAACGCCGGAGCTTACGGCGGGGAGATGAGCCAGGTGGTCACCGAGGTGACCGTGCTGAACCGGGAGGGAGAGATCCTGATCCTGGACAATTCCACCATGGAGTTTTCCTATCGGCACAGCGCGATCCGGAATCTTCCGTTTATTGTGACAAGCGTGTCGTTTCAATTACAGCACGGGGATCCGGCGGCGATCCGGGACCGGATGGAGGAGCTGGCCGCGAAGCGGCGGGAGAAGCAGCCGCTGGAATATCCCAGCGCGGGAAGCACGTTCAAGCGCCCGGAAGGGCATTTTGCCGGGGAACTGATTATGAAGGCGGGACTCAAGGGGTTTCAGATCGGCGGCGCCAGGGTTTCCGACAAGCACTGCGGCTTTATCGTCAATGTGGGGGGCGCCACCGCGGCGGACATCCTGCGGGTGGCGGAGGAAGTGCGGGAGCGTGTGAAGGAGCGCTTTGGAGTGGAACTGGAGTTGGAGCCCGTGGTTCTGTAGGGCGCAGCTTTGCGCAGAAACGAGGAAACACATGAGATTTGTGGTAGTGACAGGAATGAGCGGAAGCGGCAAGCGGACCGTGCTCAAGATGCTGGAGGACACGGGTTTTTACTGTGTGGATAATCTGCCGGTGTCGCTGATCGAGAAGTTTATGGAGCTGATCTCCCTGCCGAACAGCGAGGTCAGCAAGGTGGCGCTGGGGCTGGATGTGCGTTCCGACCAGTCCTTTGAGGAGGTCACCCGCATTTTGTATCAGCTGCGGGAAAAGGGGTATGCGTTTGAGATCCTCTTTATGGATGCCGATGAGAATGTTCTGATCAACCGCTACAAGGAGAGCAGACGTGTGCACCCGCTGGCGCTGGATGACCGGGTGGAGGAGGGTGTCCACCGGGAGCGCAAGATCATGGAGGAGATCCGCAGAAGCGCGGACTATGTGATCGATACCTCCCATCTGCTGACGCGGGAGCTGAAGGAAGAGCTGGACCGCATCTTTGTGCAGAACGAAGAATACAACAGCCTGATGGTGACAGTGATGTCATTTGGCTTTAAGCGGGGGATCCCCGTGGATGCCGATCTGGTGCTGGATGTGCGTTTTCTGCCGAACCCCTTCTATATTAAAGAGCTGAAGAAGCTGACCGGAAATGACCAGGCGGTCCGGGATTATGTGATGAGCTATTCGGAGGCGGGCGAGTTTCTGGACAAGCTTACAGATCTGCTGCGCTTTTTGATTCCCAATTATATCAAGGAGGGAAAGTACCGGCTGGTGATCGCCATCGGGTGTACCGGCGGCAAGCATCGGAGCGTGACGCTGGCCAACGAGCTGTACGAGCGCATGAAGGATCAGGGGCACTACGGGCTCAAGCTGTACCACCGGGACGTGGAGCGGGAGTGACCGAGAGCACAGATCGGAGAGCACAGACGGAGGACTTGCCATGTCTTTTTCGAGGGAAGTGAAGGAGGAGCTGGCGCGGCATATCAGCCCGGCGCGGCACTGTCAGATCGCGGAGCTTGCCGCCATTATGAACCTGTGCGGACAATATGGCAGGGACAGCCAGGGGAGATATACGATCGGGTTTCAGACAGAAAATGAAGCAGTTGTCAGAAAAGGCTTTACATTATTGAAAAAAACATATAATATAGATACTGGTGTCGCGATAAGCGAGGAGCAGATGCGGGAGATCTTTCAGAAGATCGGAGATCTGGAGGGGCCTGTCAGCAGTCTGCTCATTAAAAATTCCTGCTGTCAGAGGGCATTTTTGAGAGGGGCTTTCCTGAGTGTGGGTTCCATGAGTGATCCGCGGAAGGGGTATCATCTGGAATTCGTTTGCACCGATGAGGGAAAGGCGAGGCAGCTTCAGGGTGTGATACAGGGATTTGGCATGGAGGCGAAGGTGATCCTTCGCAAAAAGTACTACGTGGTCTATCTGAAAGAGGGAGAGAGCATCGTAGATCTGCTGAACGTCTGTGAGGCCCATGTATCGCTGATGAAGTTGGAGAATCTGCGCATACTGAAGGATATGCGAAACTCTATCAACCGCCGGGTGAATTGTGAGACGGCCAATATCACCAAGACCGTGAACGCTTCCGCCAGGCAGATTGAAGGGATCGAATATATCCGAGACCACTACGGCCTTGAGAAGCTTCCCCCGAATCTGCGCCAGATGGCGGAGGTACGTCTGGAAAATCCGGACGCGCCGCTGAAGGAGCTGGGGGAATGTCTGGATCCGCCGGTAGGCAAATCAGGTGTCAATCACCGTCTGCGGAAGCTGTGCGAATTTGCGGATAGACTGAGAGAGTAATAATTAGGAGGCTGTTATGACAACGAAAAACATTCAAATCAAATTGGAGAATGGTCTGGAAGCCCGGCCGGTGGCTCTGTTGGTGCAGGAAGCCAGCAAGTATGACAGTACAGTTTATCTGGAAGCGGAAGGCAGGAAGGTGAACGCCAAGAGCCTGATCGGTATGATGAGCCTGGGACTCACCAGCGGCGAGGAGCTGGTGGTGACGGCCGACGGTTCGGACGAGCAGACGGCGGTGGAGGGCATCGAGAAGTTTTTGAGCGGCGAGGCACAAAGCCCCGCATGACGAGCGGTATAGGGAGGCGGGATCGACAGCGTGGATAAAGGACTGTTGGTTCCGCTTTTTGGCAGAGGGATGGACATGGAAGGATTGTACGACAAAAAAATGCTTTTTGTATATAATCCCAAGGCGGGAAAGGCGCAGATCAGGGGAAAGCTTCTGGATGTCCTGAATATTTTCGCCGCCGCCGGATATGAGATGACGGTCTGCCCCACGCAAAAGCGGGGGGATGCCGTCCGGATCGTGCAGAGCAGGAGGAAGGACTATGATCTGGTGGTGTGCAGCGGTGGGGACGGGACGCTGGACGAGGTGGTCACGGGGATGATGAAGAGCCGTTTCCGGACGCCCATCGGCTATATCCCGGCCGGCAGCACCAACGATTTCGGCGGCAGCCTGGCCCTGCCAAAGAACATGCAGAAGGCGGCGCAGATCATTGTGAACGGCAGCAACTTCGCCTGTGATGTGGGAGCCTTCAACCGGGATGTATTCGTCTATATCGCGGCCTTCGGGCTGTTTACGGAGGTCTCCTACGGAACGGACCAGGAGGTGAAGAATGTGCTGGGACATATGGCCTACCTGCTGGAAGGCGTGAAGTCCCTCTCCAATATCCGCTCCTATTCCATGAAGGTCACCTATGGGGATCAGGTGATCCAGGACGATTTTATCTTCGGGATGATCACCAACTCTTCTTCCGTAGGCGGCTTTAAGCGCATTACCGGAAAGAATGTGGAGCTGGACGACGGCGTGTTTGAGGTGACACTGATCAAGCGCCCCCGAAATCCCATCGAGCTGAACAATATCATGGCATCCCTGCTGAACCGGGATATCGATTCCGGCGCCATGTACTGTTTCAAGACGGCGGAGCTATTGGTGGAGAGCGAGGAGGAGGTGGCGTGGACCCGGGACGGGGAGTACGGAGGCCTGCATCAGAAGGTGCGGATCAAAAACCTGTGTAAGGAGATGGAGATCCGGGTGGACGGGTGAGGAATTTTTCACAAGATAGTTTTCTTTTTAAACGAGATGTGGTATAATCATTCAAAAAAATATAAGACAAATGGAGGTAGAAACATGTTAGTATCTGCAACAGAAATGCTGAAAAAAGCAAAAGCTGGCCATTATGCGGTAGGTCAGTTCAACATCAACAATCTGGAGTGGACCAAGTCCATCCTGCTCACCGCAAAAGAACTGAGAAGCCCCGTGATCCTCGGCGTATCGGAGGGCGCAGGCAAATACATGGGCGGGTATCACGCTGTAGTCGGCATGGTAAACGGCCTCTTAAAGGATCTGGACATTGACGTTCCCGTAGCGCTGCATCTGGATCATGGCAGCTTTGAGGGCTGCTACAAGTGTATCGAAGCCGGTTTCTCCTCCATTATGTTTGACGGTTCCCACTATCCCATCGACGAGAACGTGCAGAAAACCACCGAGCTGGTAAAGGCCGCTCACGGCAAGGGACTCTCCATCGAGGCCGAGGTCGGTTCCATCGGCGGCGAGGAGGACGGAGTCATCGGTATGGGCGAGTGCGCGGATCCCAAGGAGTGCAAGGCGATCGCGGACCTGGGCGTTGATTTCCTGGCAGCAGGCATCGGCAATATCCACGGCAAGTACCCGGAGAACTGGAAGGGCTTAAGCTTTGAGACGCTGGATGCCGTTCAGCAGCTGACCGGCGAGCTTCCTCTGGTGCTCCACGGCGGTACCGGGATTCCCGCGGATATGATCAAGAAGGCCATCAACCTGGGCGTTGCCAAGATCAATGTAAACACCGAGTGCCAGCTGTCCTTCGCAGCGGCTACCCGCAAGTATATCGAGGAGGGCAAGGATCAGCAGGGCAAGGGATTCGACCCCCGCAAGCTGCTGGCTCCTGGCGCCGAGGCGATCAAGGCTACCGTGAAGGAGAAGATGGAGCTGTTCGGTTCGGTTGGCAAGGCGGACTGAGCGCTCAAGACGGAGAGCTGAAAAGAAAAAAAGACCCTGAAAAGGGAGGATGCCAAGGGATAATTCCCTTGGCATTTATTATGAAAAAGTTATTTATAACAAGTAGGCGAAGCGTTTTACTGATCTTAGTATAAGAAAAAGAAATGTCTAAAACATGAGTGGAAAGTGAAAAAAAATTGAAAGATTTGTGAACAAAAAATGAACGGCAGCCCCGTCTGCGTTACGATCTCAGCATTTCTCCGGTTCCGGATAGTCCACGCCGAAGGTGTCCACGGTGACGGTCTCCATCACCTGCGGCTCCAGCGGGCGGTCGGAGTAGTCCGTGGGCGTCTCCGCGATCCGGTTCACCACATCCATGCCCTCGATGACCTTGCCGAAGGCGGCGTAGCTGCCGTCCAGGTGAGGACTGGTTTTGTGCATGATGAAGAACTGGGATCCGGCGGAGTTGGGATCCTGCGCCCTTGCCATGGACAGTACGCCCTCCGTGTGGCGAAGGGAATTGTCCACCCCGTTGGCGGCGAACTCCCCCTTGATCTGATAGCCGGGGCCGCCCATGCCGGTTCCCTCGGGACACCCGCCCTGGATCATAAAGCCGCGGATGACGCGGTGGAAGATCAGGCCGTCATAAAATTTCCGGCGGATCAGGCTGATAAAGTTGTTGACTGAGATGGGAGCGATATCCGGGTACAGCTCCAGCCGGATAATGTCGCCGTTTTTCATGGTGATCGTTACAATCGGATTTTTTGCCATAATCAATACCTGTGCCTTTCCAAGGATAAAAGAATGAGATATACTGTAGATATCAAAATCATTGTACCCAAAAAAGGGCAAAAGGTAAAGAGGAGAAACGGTAGTTTTCATGTATTATTTGCGGAGGCTGAACGTAGTATTGGGATCGGCGGGATATGAGGACGGCTTTGGCGCGCTGCGGCGGGAGCTGCTGGGGGACGGGATCGAAATGGAGGTGCGGACCCTGGGCGGAATGGAGGCGGGGGAGCTGTCGGCTTTTTGGGAGACGGAGGACGCCCGGAGGGAAGGGGTGCTCTGGATGACGGATCATGCCGGGCTGGCCCGAAGGCTTGCGGAGAAGGGCTGCCCGGTCATGGCGTTTCTCCACGGGGACAATGCGGAGCAGGACTTTGGCGCGGTGCGGTATGCCTGTGAGGAGCCGGGGGAGGTGGAGACGGCCTATCTGGAAGGGGTGTACCGCCGCTGCCGGGTGCTGCCCCTGGATATCCTGAGCACCGGGCGTCTGTCCCTGCGGGAGACCACCGAGGCGGATGTGGACGCGTTCTACCGGATCTATCAGCATCCGTCCATCACGCGCTACATGGAGGATCTCTATCCGGACAGGGAGCAGGAGCGGGCCTACATCCGGGAGTACATTGAACAGGTCTACGGCTTTTATGATTTTGGCGTCTGGACCGTGGAGGAGCGCCGCACAGGGCAGGTCATCGGCCGCGCGGGGTTTTCCTTCCGGGAGGGCTTTGAGGATCCGGAGATTGGTTTTATCATCGGCGTGCCCTGGCAGAGGCAGGGGTACGCGTATGAGATCTGCAGCGCCATCCTGGAGTATGGCTGGAGCCAGCTCGGATTTACGAAAGTATATGCCCTGGTGCAGCCGGACAACCTGCCGTCCCTGGCGCTGTGCAGAAAGCTGGGGATGGAATATGGGGGCAGAGTGACGGACCAGGGGACCGAGTACTGCCGTATGATAAAAACGGTTGGGAAACGGTTGTGAAAAAACTGTTGCACAGATAGAGAAAAAGTACTATTATTATAGTGATGTGAATTGCGAATCTGACAGAAAAGGAAGTAAAGGAAAGACATGAAGGTATATGTGAGTTTCCCGGAGGGAAAGAGTAAAGCGCTGACCATGAGCTATGACGACGGCAAGGTGGAGGACCTTCGCCTGGTAGAGATCTTCAATAAATACGGGATCCGGGGGACCTTTAACCTGAATTACGGCATCATGCAGCAGGATCAGACGGGGCAAAAGCATCCCCGCCTTCCGGAGGAGACGGTAAAGACCCTCTATGCGGGGCATGAGATCGCCACCCACAGTATGA
>CANPWJ010000087.1 GCA_947584035.1 uncultured Acetatifactor sp.
CTTTGTGGAGGAGGCCAATTATATTGCCCTGACGGGATTTGCCAGGGCCGTGAAGGAGGGGGAAATCCTCTCGGGCGACCACTATTCCCTGATCGAATCGGAAAAAGGGCGTTTGACGGCGCTGCTTTCCGACGGCACCGGCTCCGGGGAACAGGCCAGCGCGGACAGCGAGCGGGCGCTGGATCTGATGGAGAAGCTGCTGGAGGCCGGGTGCCGGGTGGAGGATGCGGTGAATATGGTGAACGCGGCCTTTTTTGCCCGAGGGGAGGAGAGCGGACACCCCACCCTGGATATCTGCGACCTGGATCTGTATCAGGGACAGTGCGATTTTTATAAGGCGGGGAGCGCGGCGTCCTTTATACGGCATGACGGCCGGGCGGAACCGGTGGCGGCGGAAAATCTGCCGTTAGGTATCCTTCAGACGGTGGAGGTCCCCCGGATCCATCGGGAGCTGCACAGTGGCGACTATGTGGTTCTGATGACGGACGGGGTGCTGGACGTGCTGGGCAAAGATGGTTATGAAGCGGCCATGGCCCAGGCGATCGGGGAGCTGCGGGAACAGAATCCCGGGGAGATCGCGGAGCGGCTTCTGGAGGAGGCCCTGCTCGCGGGCGGCGGTCGGATCTGGGACGATATGACGATCCTGGTGATCGGGATCTGGGAGAATAGCAGTCTTTGATTGACTTTTGCGCGTGTTTGGGATAAAGTAGTCCTTATGAATGAACGGGAGAGGATCGAGCAAAAAGTGTTCGCCTATATGGAGGAACATCACATGCTGAAGCCCGGGGACCGTGTGGTCGCGGGGATCTCAGGAGGGGCAGACTCTGTTTGCCTCTTGTTTGTATTGCTGGAATACGCGAAGCGGGTGCCCCTGTCGCTGACGGCGGTCCATGTAAACCACGGCATCCGGCCGGAGGCCGGGGAGGACGCGCGGTACGTGGAGGCGCTCTGTGAGAGGGAAGGGGTGCCGTTTTGTCTGGTGGAGGAGGACGTGCCCGCCCGGGCCGGAGAGTGGGGCTGCTCGGAGGAGGAGGCGGGCCGCCGGATCCGCTATCAGGCGTTTTCCCGGACGGCGGAGACCCTTTGCGCCCGGCGGATCGCTGTTGCCCACAACCGGAACGACAGCGCGGAGACCATGCTCTTTCACCTGTTTCGGGGGACCGGGATCCGGGGGCTTGGCGGCATCCGGCCGGTCCGGGAGAACGTGATCCGGCCGCTTCTGTGTCTGAGCCGTAGGGAGATCGAGCGCTATCTGGTCCTGCGGGACAGCCCGTTCTGCAGGGATGAGACGAACGGGGAGGACGCCTATACCCGCAACCGCATCCGGCACCATATTCTGGCCTATGCGGAAAAGGAGATTGCCGCGGACTGCACGGCCCGTATGGCGCAGACCGGGCAGCTTCTGCAGGAGACGGAGGACTATCTGGGGGAACGGACGGAGGAAGCCGTGGCCTCCTGCGTAACGGGGGCTCCGCCGAGCTTCCGGATCGAGGCGGCGGCTTTTGAAAAACTGCATATTGCGCTGAAGCGCCGCGTCCTCTATGCGCTGGCAGCAGCCTTAAGCCCCGGTGGGCGGGACATCGGACAGGTGCATGTGAGCGCGCTTCTGACGCTTTTTGGGGAGAGCGGAAACCGCCAGATCTGCCTCCCCTTCGGAATACGGGGCAGACGGGAGTACGGCAGCGTGATCCTGGAGCGGATCTTTGCGGAAACAAATGCCGGGGAAGCCGGGGAAGTGGATGCAGGGGAAGTAGATGCAGGGAAAGCGGATGCCGGGGAGCCTGCGCCAGCGTGCGGTCCGGGCGCAGACGGCGGAGCGGCTGCGGTGCTCGATCCGGAGGAGCCTAAGCTTTTGGAGGGGGAGACTCTTTGCCGGAAGGGAGCTTTCGGGGAGCTCCGCTTCCGGATCCTGAGCGATTCTGACAAAAAAAACCAGAATATTCCACAAAATGATTGTACGAAATGGTTTGATTGTGATAAAATAAAAAAATCGTTGGAAATACGGACCAGGCGGCCCGGGGATTATCTGACGCTTTCGGACGGCAGGGGCGGGCAGATCCACCAGTCCCTGAAGGACTATATGATCACCGCCAAGATTCCCCGGCAGGAGAGGGACCGGATCTGCCTGCTGGCGGAAGGGGGACATATCCTTTGGCTGTTCGGGTACCGGATCAGTGAATATTATAAGATCAGCGGGAATACAAAACGCATTTTGCAGGTACAATTATTGGGAAGCGCTGTGACGGAGGATAAAAATGGCAGAGCATGTGAGAGTACTGTTGTCGGAGGAAGAGGTAGACAGGCGGATCCAGGAGATCGGTGAGCAGATTAGCAGGGATTATGCGGGCAGACAGGTGCATCTGGTGTGCGTGCTGAAGGGAGGCAGCTTCTTTCTGTGTGAGCTGGCGAAGCGGATCACCGTGCCGGTGTCCCTGGACTTCATGTCGGTGTCCAGCTACGGCGGGGACACAAAATCCAGCGGGGTAGTCAAGATCGTGAAGGATCTGGACGATCCCCTGGCGGGCAAGGATGTGATCGTGGTAGAGGATATTGTAGACAGCGGCAGGACGCTGAGCTATCTGCTGGAAATGCTGGGCGGCAGGGGCCCCAGCTCACTGAAGCTGTGCACGCTGCTCGACAAGCCGGAGCGAAGGGTAGTGGATGTGAAGGTGGATTACACGGGGTTTGAGATCCCGGATGAGTTTGTGGTGGGCTACGGGCTGGACTACGACCAGCGGTACCGCAATCTTCCCTATATCGGGATCGTGGAGTTTGACTAAGAGGTAGGAGGCTGCGTTTTGAAGCAATACGGCAGAGGTTATAATTCATATTTACTGTTGATCGTCCTGCTGGCGGGACTGATCTTTGTCACAGGTCAAGAGCTTCACGGAGGAATATTCCCAGACGGAGCTTGTGAAGGACATGGAGGCGGACAATATTTCCGAGATGTATATTGTGCCCAATCAGGAGGCTCCCACCGGGTATCTGGAGGTCACCCTGCGAAACGGGGACGACAAGAAGCTGTATGCCACCGACATCTCCCGTCTGGAGGAGCTGGTGCGGGCCCACGGCTACGATCCATCCGTGGAGGACGTGAAGCGGGACAGCTGGTTTTTGACCACGCTGCTGCCGATCCTGATCGTAGTGGCGGCGGTGGGTATCTTCCTGTTTTTCAGCTCCCAGCAGGCGGGAGCCGGCGGCGGCAGCCGGATGATGAATTTCGGCAAGAGCCGGGCACAGCTGTCTCTGGGAGATAAGACGGTCACCTTTGACCAGGTGGCCGGCCTCAAGGAGGAGAAGGAGGAGCTGGCGGAGATCGTGGAATTTCTGCGGGAGCCGGGCAAATTCACCCTGGTGGGCGCGCGCATCCCCAAAGGAGTGCTTCTGGAGGGGTATCCCGGAACCGGAAAGACCCTGCTGGCCCGGGCGGTGGCCGGAGAGGCGGGAGTCCCCTTTTTCAGCATTTCCGGTTCGGATTTTGTGGAGATGTTTGTGGGCGTGGGCGCTTCCCGCGTCCGGGACCTGTTTGAGGAGGCCAAAAAGAACGCTCCCTGCATCGTGTTCATCGATGAGATAGACGCGGTGGCCAGAAGGCGCGGCACCGGCATGGGAGGCGGCCATGACGAGCGGGAGCAGACGCTGAACCAGTTGTTGGTGGAGATGGACGGGTTCGGTGTCAACGAAGGGATCATTGTGATGGCGGCCACCAACCGCGTGGATATTTTGGATCCCGCCATCCTGCGGCCCGGGCGTTTCGACCGGAAGGTCACCGTGGGGACGCCGGATGTGGGCGGACGCGAGGAGATCCTGCGGGTGCACGCCAAGAACAAGCCGCTGGCGGAGGACGTGGATCTGAAGCAGGTGGCGCAGACAACGGCGGGATTTACCGGAGCCGATCTGGAAAACCTGCTGAATGAGGCGGCGATCGGAGCGGCGAAGGAGCGCAGGACCTACATTACCCAGCCGGATATCCAGAAGGCGTTTGTAAAAGTGGGGATCGGCACGGAGAAGAAGAGCCGCATCATTTCCGACAAGGAGAAACGGATCACCGCCTACCACGAGGCCGGCCACGCGATCCTGTTCCATGTGCTGCCGGAGGTGGGGAGCGTGTACACCGTCTCCATCATCCCCACCGGTATGGGGGCCGCCGGCTATACGATGCCGCTGCCGGAGAAGGATGAGATGTTTATCACCAAGGGGCGGATGCTCCAGGAGATCATGGTTTCCCTGGGCGGCCGTATTGCGGAGGAGATCATTTTCGACGATATCACCACCGGAGCCTCCAGCGATATCAATAAGGCTACCAAGGTGGCGCGCCGCATGGTGACCCGCTTTGGCATGTCGGAGAACGTGGGCGTCATCTGCTATGACGATGACGACGACGAGGTGTTCATCGGCCGGGATCTGGCGCACGCGAAATCCCACAGTGAGGTGGTAGCCGGACAGATCGACCGGGAGGTAAAGGCCATCATCGACGACTGCTACGCCCGGGCCCGGGCGATCATTCTGGAGCACGAAAGGGTGCTTCACTCCTGCGCGGAGCTGCTTCTGCAGAAGGAGAAGATCACCGGGGAGGAGTTTGCGGCCCTCTTTGCGGAGGAGAGATCCGAAGAGCCGGAGCAGCAACCGTGATTTTGCACAAAAATAATAAGGCAAATTTGTAATATTTGTGAAATATAGGAATAGTCAGCAGGGATACATTATGGTACTATAATATGCGTAACCCCCAATACATTATATAGTTTTTGCTATACCCCATAAGAAAGAAATACCTTCTCTACGAAAAAGGACAGCCTCAGGACTGTCCTTTTTACTGTGCTTTTTAGAGGGTTGTTTTTTTGGTGGATTTTTTTTTACGGAAACTATTGAGCATTTTCTATCTTTTAGGTAAAATAAAAATGGAGTTTTTTTTAATTTGTAAAGTAAGCGTAGGAGGGAGCGATAGCAGCACATGGATTTTAATACCCTTCGTCAAATTGAATACAACCGACAGTATATGGCAACCATGCGCCCGGTGTTTAACAAGAGGGGCCTGTTTTCGGACGGAACGGAGGAATATGTCACACCGTCGGAGCCGAAGCCTTACGATCTGGTGACGATCCGTTTCCGGACGGCCAAGAATAACGTGGACCGCGTTTTTCTGATACACAAGGGAGAAAAGCACCTGATGTTCAAGACGGAGACCAAGGGAGAATTCGACTTTTACTCTCTGGAGCTGCAGATGAACAATGAGAAGGCCAGCTACTACTTTGAAGTGCGCACCGGAAAGATCGTAGCCTACTATGATGTGCGCGGCGTCGTGCACGAGCCCAACGAGTACTATTCCTTTGTGATCCTCCCCGGCTTCCGGACGCCGGAATGGGCCAAGGGCGCGGTAATGTATCAGATTTATGTGGACCGTTTCTGCAACGGGGATCCGGACAATGATGTGCAGACCGGAGAATACAGTTATATCAACGACCACGTGCACCAGGTGAAGGATTGGGACACCTATCCCGCGCAGATGGACGTCCGGGAGTTTTATGGCGGCGATCTGCAGGGGGTTCTGGATAAGATGGACTATCTGCAGGATCTGGGCGTGGAGGTGATCTATTTCAATCCTCTGTTTGTATCCCCCTCCAACCATAAGTACGACATTCAGGATTATGATTATATCGACCCTCATTTTGGAAAGATCGTGGAGGATAAGGGCGAGCTTCTGGAGGAAGGCCAGAACGAAAACCGATTTGCCACGAAGTACATCAACCGCATCTCCAACAAGGCGAACCTGGAGGCCAGCAACCAGCTGTTCATCAAGGTCGTGGAGGAGGCCCACAAGAGGGGCATGTACGTCATTCTGGACGGCGTGTTCAACCACTGCGGCTCCTTCAACAAATGGCTGGACAAGGAGCGGATCTACGAGGGTGTGGAGGGCTATGAGAAGGGCGCTTATGTGGACGACAAGAGCCCCTATAGAGGCTATTTCCAGTTTCACAACGAGAGCGACTGGCCCTACAATGCCTCCTACGACGGATGGTGGGGGCATGACACGCTGCCGAAACTTAATTACGAGGGCTCCAAGGAGCTGTATGATTATGTTCTCGGGATCGCGAAGAAGTGGGTCTCCCCGCCCTACAACGCGGACGGCTGGAGACTGGACGTGGCGGCGGATCTGGGGCACAGCCAGGGATTTAACCATCATTTCTGGCAGGATTTCCGCAAGGCGGTGAAGGAGGCCAATCCCAACGCCATCATTTTGGCGGAGCACTATGGAAATACCAGAGACTGGCTGCAGGGTAACGAGTGGGATACCGTGATGAATTACGACGCCTTTATGGAGCCGGTGACCTGGTTTTTGACCGGGATGGAGAAGCACAGCGACGATTTCCGGGAGGATCTTCTGGGGAACGCGGACAGCTTCTGGGGTGCGATCAAGCATCACACGGCAAGCTTTTCCATGCCCACCTGGCAGGTGGCCATGAACGAGCTGTCCAACCACGACCACTCCCGTTTTCTGACCCGCACCAATCACAAGGTAGGACGGACCAACACCCTGGGGCCGCACGCGGCGGAGCAGGACGTGAACAAGGCGGTCTTTCGGGAAGCGGTGGCGATGCAGATGACCTGGATGGGAGCGCCTACGATCTACTACGGGGATGAGGCCGGCGTGTGCGGCTTTACCGATCCGGACAGCCGCCGGACGTATCCCTGGGGACACGAGGATAAGGAGCTGCTCTCCTATCACAAGGATATCATCCGCCTCCGCAGAGAGAATCCGGAGCTGCGGCGGGGCTCCCTGAAATATGTGGACAGCGATTACAATTTCCTGGCATACGGGCGGTTTACGAGCGAGGGACAATGCCTGATCCTGATCAACAACAACTATTATCCGCTGGAGAAGGAGGTCACCGTGTGGGAGATCGGCGCCGCCAGATACAGCGGCAAAATGGTGACGCTTCTGCAGTCCTCGGAGAAGGGATATACCCTGGAGCGGAAGGAATACCCGATCCACGCGGGAAAGATCACCATCGATCTGCCCGTCACCTCCGCCACCATTCTGAAGTTTGAAGAGGACTGACCTATATTTTATGTACCGATTGGTCAAATTATGAATAAGATATACAAAAAGCAAAAGGATATCTTGTTATGGCACAATTTACCAATCAGGCACAGCTGACGTACAACAATTCCGTCACCAACTCCAATGTGGCGGTGGGGGAGATCCTGGAGGTTTTGTCCGCGACCAAGACGGCGGTCCGGGACGTGTATGGGCAGAACGATTCTGTGGCGTATGTGGTCAGCATCGTAAACTCGGGAACGGTTCCCTTTACCGGGGTTACCGTCACCGACAATCTGGGGGAGTACGCCTTCGGAGGAGGGACCCGGGTTCCTCTGACCTATGTGGCAGACACCGTTCGCTACTATAATAACGGCGTTTTGCAGACTACGCCGTCGGTGACGGAGGGGCCGCCCCTGACCATCTCCAACCTGACCATCCCGGCGGGTGGGAACGCGACGATCATCTATGAGGCGGAGACGAACCAGTACGCGCCTTTGGGAACGGACGGCTCCATTGTCAATCAGGTCACCGTGAGCGGAGCGGGGATTTCCACGATCACAGCTACGGATACCGTCACAGCTCTGCAGGAGCCCATGCTCACGATCACCAAGTCGGTGAGCCCTGTCCCGGTGACGGAAAACGGTGTGCTCACGTACACCTTCCTGATCCAGAACACGGGGAATACAGCAGCCGGGGCAGCAGACCTGGCAGCCGTTACGGACACGTTCGATCCGCTGTTGTCCGGCCTGTCCGTGACCTTCAACGGAGCCTCCTGGGCGGAGACTACCAATTATAACTACAGTGCGATCACAGGACAGTTTTCCACCGTTCCGGGCCAGATCACGGTTCCCGCGGCGACCTATACGCAGGACGCGACCACCGGAAACTGGGTCGTTACGCCCGGCGTCAGCACGCTGGTGGTTTCCGGGACTGTCTGACACGGCGGTTTTGGCGGTTTTCTGACAAAAGACAAGGAAAAAGGGCGCATGGGAAAACCATGCGCCCTTGCTCTTAAAAACAGCAGCACCGCGTCCGTGCAGAGGAAGGCGGAAGGAGAAAATAGTAAGGAAAAATCCGTCCCCTGAGGGTGGCGCCCAATAAAACAAGTTCTTATTGTTTTCGGAGTGCGGCATGATTTCGGTCATGCGCAGTTCCGTTAGGCGAAGATACTTCTTCACAACGCGGATGAAACGGTCTACATTGTCTGCATGATCTTCCTGCTCGGAAATCTCCTTGGTCAGGGCACCATCGTTTCCCGTAGCTCCTGCTCCCTCTCGTAGTCGTCGGAAAGCATATGAAACCTCGCCTCGCTCAGCCAAATCCACTGTCCGTACACAGCGGAAAAATGGCCATCCTCCGAGTTGCGGCGAATGATCATTTGAAATTTTTGCAAAGCAACTTGTAAAGTAGATGTAACCTGATTATAATAATTATTAGATTAGATTGGGAGGTAGAAAGGCGCCAATGCTTATTGAAGGCAAAACGGTCGAACTTAAGCGAGAATATGTGGACGATATCAAAAAAACGGCTGTGGCCTTCGCAAACTGTGACGGAGGCACGGTCTATATTGGAATAGATGACGACGGTTCGGTTTGCGGGGTGCCTGATGCGGATGCCACGATGCTTCGCGTGACCAACGCCCTGCGCGACACC
>CANPWJ010000088.1 GCA_947584035.1 uncultured Acetatifactor sp.
TGACGGAGAAATCCGGCAACCTGAACCTGGGCGTGGAGGGCATCATGTTCATGGGCGGCGCCATCGGCCTGGGCGGTGTGTACTACTACGAGAAGGCTGTGGGGACCAGCGCCAACGGCTATCTGGCGGTGGTCATCGGCCTGGCCAGTGTGATCATCGGCACCAGCCTGTTTAAAAAGACGACGTTGCTCCGGGTGACCAGCAGCGTGGTGCTGGGCTCCATTTTGTACAAGGCGTGCGTGGCCCTGGCCATGTTCGCGGGGATCGACGCCAACGCCATCAAGCTGATCACGGCCGTGTTGTTCCTGATCATCCTGGTCATCAGCATGGACAGAAGGAAGGTGAAGAAGTAATGTTGGAGCTTGTGGATATTTCCAAAAATTACAATCCCGGTTCCGTCAACGAGCTGTGCCTCTTTGAAGGCTTCTGTCTGAAGGTGCAGGACGGCGAGTTTGTGTCCGTGGTGGGAAGCAACGGTTCCGGCAAGACTTCCATGCTGAACCTGATCTGCGGGAGCATTGACGCGGACGCGGGCCGGATCCTGGTGAACGGCCAGGATATCAGCCGGCAGAAGGATTTCCTGCGGCAGCGCCGCATCGGCAGGGTGTATCAAGATCCCTCCAAGGGAACCTGCCCCAGCATGACCATTCTGGAAAATATGTCTCTGGCGGAAAACAAGGGAAAGCCCTACAATCTGGGCAGAGGGGTGAACAAGGCCAGGATAGAGGCGTATCGAGATATGCTTCGCCCCCTGAATCTGGGGCTGGAGGATAAGATGGGAGTCCAGGTGGGCTCTCTGTCCGGCGGCCAGCGTCAGGCGCTGGCGCTTCTCATGGCGACCATGACACCCATCGACTTCCTGATCCTGGATGAGCATACGGCCGCCCTGGATCCCAAGACGGCGGAGATCATCATGGAGCTCACCGATCAGGTGGTGCGGGAGAAAAAGGTGACCACCATCATGGTCACCCATAATCTGCGGTACGCCGTGGAGTACGGGAACCGCCTGCTGATGATGCACGAGGGCAGGGTGATCCTGGACAAAGCCGGAGAGGAGAAACAAAACGTGGATCCCGAGGAGCTGATGGCAATCTTCAACCGCATCAGCGTGGAGTGCGGGAATTAAACGGAGGATCTCAGAATTTCTCGGAGAATTTTTCCTCACAGTATTTGCAGCGGTAGACGGCCTTCTCTTCGTCTGCCAGGAGAAAAATATGGGGCAGCCCCTGCTCGATGGAAGTGATACATCTGGGATTGTGGCACCGGATGACATTTTTGATCTGGCGGGGGAGCACCAGCTCCTTCTTCTCCACGATATCGCCGTTCTTGATCACGTTGACGGTGATGTTGTGGTCGATAAAGGCCAGCACGTCCAGATCCAGCGTGTTGATGTCACATTCCACCTTCAAGATATCTTTTTTGCCCATCTTGGCGCTGCGGGCGTTCTTGATGATGGCCACGGTGCAGTCCAGCTTGTCCAGCTGGAGATGCTCATAGAGTGAGAGGCTTTTTCCGGCCTTGATGTGGTCCAATACAAATCCTTCTTCAATTTTTCCTACGTTTAACATATGAAACCTCACTTTTCTTAAATCACAATTTAATATTCAGCAGAGTCAGGATGAGAGCCATCCGCACGTATACCCCATACTGGGCCTGGCGGAAATAGGCGGCCCTGGGATCCTCGTCCACCTCCACGGAGATCTCGTTGACCCGGGGAAGGGGGTGCAGCACCAGCATGTTTTCCTTTGCCAGCTTCATCTTGCCGGCGTCCAGGATATAGAAGTCCTTCAGGCGTACATAGTCCTCCTCGTTAAAGAAGCGCTCCTTCTGTACCCGGGTCATGTAGAGCAGATCCAGCTGCGGCATGACGTCCTCCAGACGGATGACCTCCTCGTAGGGGATGTTTTTCTCCCGGAGCATATCTGTGATATAGTCGGGCACCTTCAGCTCCTCCGGGGAAATGAATAAAAAACGTATGTTATTGTATCGGACCAGCGCGTTGATCAGGGAGTGGACCGTGCGCCCGAATTTCAGGTCGCCGCAGAGCCCCAGGGTAAAACCGCCCAGCGTCCCGTTCAGGCTTCGTATGGTCAGCAGGTCGGTCAGCGTCTGGGTGGGGTGCTGATGGCCGCCGTCCCCCGCGTTGATCACCGGGATCAGGGACTTTTCGGCGGCGACCATGGGCGCGCCCTCCTTGGGATGGCGCATGGCGCAGATATCCGCGTAGCAGGAGATGACGCGGATGGTGTCGGATACGCTCTCGCCCTTGGCGGCGGAGGAGGAGTTTGCATCGGAGAAGCCGATGACCCTGCCTCCCAGGCGCGTCATGGCGGACTCAAAGCTTAAGCGCGTGCGCGTGCTGGGCTCATAAAAGCAGGTGGCCAGAATCTTTCCCTCACAGGCGTGCGCGTATTTTTGGGGATTGCGCTCAATGTCCCCGGCCAGATCGAAGAGTTCCTCCAGCTCTTCGGTGGTAAAGTCAAGTGGACTCATTAAATGTCTCATGGTTTCCCTCTTTCCGCGCGGCTCTCCCGCGCAATCGCTGACATAGGATGGTCTGCATAAAAAAGTCGAAGAGAAGATCCTCCCTTCGACTTTGGGGTTATTGAAATGACAACAGCTCCTCCACAGCCTTTCGTCTGGGAGCTTCGGGTGACTCGGCGGGATATCCGATGGGGATCAGGGCGATCAGATCCCGGTCGTCGGGAATCCCTAGGACGCTGGAAGCCTCCTCCTGGTCAAAGATACCCATGATGACTGTCCCCAGTCCCTGCTCATAGGCCGCCAGGCAAAATGCTTCGCTGGCAACGCCGGCGTCAAACATCTGCCAGGAACCGCCGCGCCCGGTGGAGAAGGAGCCGTCCCGCTCAAAGCCGCTGCATCCCTTGATGATCGTGACTGCCACCACCATGGGGGCATTTGCGATAATCTCCCCGTTGCGGGCGTAGGCGGAAGTACAATGCGACAGCTTCTCCTTGGTCTCACCCTCCACCGCAATGTAGCGGGTGATCTGCGTGTGCTTCCAGCTGGGAGCATAGGACGCCGTCCTCACGATCTCGGCCAGAACCTCGTGTGAGACAGGCTGGTTGGTAAACTGACGGATGCTTCTTCGTCCGACGATACATTCTTTCGCAGTCATGGCGATACCTCCTGAACCTATTTTTTGATCGTTGCCGTTTGAATCTTAGCGGAACTATTATTTTTTATCTTACCATTTCTCCCGCCCCGTTGCAATTATAACTTTTGGAAAAAACGAAAAAAGAACGATTTTTTGCGGATGCAGGAAAAATTTCCGCAGGAAGGCAAAAGGTTTTGCATAAAAGGACAATATCCCTTATAATAGAGTTGCGGGCGCGGCAAGGCCATAGGGCAGGCGGCCCGGGCACGGAGCATCGGAAGCACAGAGCGGCGGAAGGCGCAGAGCAGCGGGGCAGTTATGCGCCGGCAGGGAAAAAGGAGAAGAGCGTATGGGAATGGAATTTGTAGAGAGAAAAAGGTGGTTGTTTTTTGGTCTGCCTTTCACGTTTACGAAGTATATCGTCAAGGAGGACCGGATCACGATCACGGAGGGTCTGCTCAAGACCATTGAGAACGACTGCTACATGTACAAGGTTCAGGACGTAGAGCACACGGCCACCCTTTTTGAGAAACTGTTTGGGCTGGGCACGGTCATCTGCTATACGGGGGACACCACCCACGCAAAGCTGGTGATGAGCCATATCCGCAACTCCAGGGAGATCAAGGAGTTTATCCTAAAGCAGTCCGAGGAGGCCAGGCTCAAGCGGCGCACGGTCAACATGCTGGATATCGGCTCCGGCGAGATGGAGGATATCCACGACAATATCCATGACCTGTGACCGGAGTGGTCTGCGGGCCGGGGACGAAGAAGCGGGGGCGGGATCTTGACGAGATCCTGTCCCCGCTGAATGTGCGAGGCGTCCTGCTTAGGGGGTCGTCCTGCTTTGGAGGGGGCGTCCTGCTTTGGAGGGGCTGTCCTGCTTTGTGGGAGCTGTCCTGCTTCGGAGGGCCGTTCCGCATTGATGGGGGCGTCCTGCTTCGGAGGAGCCGTTCCGCTTCATGGGGCCGTTGGTTTCCTGGGCCCGGTCAGAACCCGTTCGAACAGGAGGCCCGCGCCGAACCAGTTCGGCGCATAGTCCAGCCGGATCACCTTCCCCACGTGGAAGCGGCTGCGGGAGTAATCCCAGGGACAAAGGCGGTAACGGCGCAAAAAACGCCCGGAAGCGTACTCCGCGGAGAAGATCAGGGCGGTATAGGTGAGGCCCCGGAGCCAGAGGGGCCTGCGGTGCATGGCCCGAAAGACGGGCGTCAGGAAAGCGGCGGCGCCGTAGATGGGAAACATCCAGACGGAGGTGGTCCCCGTGAGCCGGAATTCCCTGCGCCGCAGGGAACCGAGCGCGGTAAACAGGACTTCCAGGCACCAGCCCAGGACACCGCATGTGATGAAATCGTGCGCCCCCTTTCGGAGGGCCTGTTTGAGCGAATGAAGCATGGCGGATCCTTTCTCGGAACAGAGACTTTTTTTGGAACAGAAACTTTTCTGGAACAGAAAACAGTAATAGTATGGACAGCTTTTGAAAAATTAAGCAGGGAATTGTCTGCGGGGCAGGAGGGCAGAGGCGGAAATGACAGAGCGGGAGGCTATGGAATACATCGGATCGATCCAGGGGCTTGGCATTGTTCCGGGGCTTGACGCGATACGGGAGCTCTGCCGCAGACTGGGCGATCCCCAGGACGGGCTGCGCTTTATACAGATTGCCGGGACCAACGGGAAGGGTTCTACGCTGGCCTTTCTCTCCACGATCCTGCAGCGCGCCGGCTATCGGGTGGGCCGCTATCTTTCCCCGGCCCTCTCACAGTACCGGGATGGGATCCAGGTGAACGGGCATCCCATCTCCCGGGCGGCTTTCTGCGAGGGAATGGAGCTTTTGCAGGAGGTCTGCGGGCGGATGCGGGAGGAGGGGCTGGGCCAGCCCACTCCCTTTGAGGTGGAGACCGGGCTGGCGCTCTGGTATTTCCGGAAGAGACAATGCGATATCGTTGTATTGGAGGCGGGGATGGGTGGACGGTGGGACGCTACCAACCTGGTCACCACTACCATAACATCTGTTATCGCATCGGTTGGAATGGATCACATGCAGTTTCTGGGGGATACGCTGGAGGAGATTGCCGCGCAGAAGGCGGGCATCATCAAGGCGGGCCGCCCGGTGGTGGTCCTGCGGCAGAGCCATGAGGTGATGCGGGTGGTGGAGAGCGAGGCGCGCTCTCTGGGCTCGGAGGTTATCGTGGCGGATCCCTCCCAGGCGGCGAAAGTGCGGTACGGTATGGAGCGTCAGCGCTTCGACTATGGCGGGATGCGGAATCTGGAGATCACGCTGGCCGGACAGTTTCAGGTGGCCAACGCGGTGCTTGCCGTTGAGGCGATCCGCGCCGTGTCCCGGCTGGGCTTTCCCGTGAAGGAGGAAGCGCTGCGCCGGGGGCTGCGGGAGACAAAATGGCCCGGCCGCTTTCAGGTCATCTGCAAAAAGCCTCTGTTTGTGGTGGATGGGGCGCACAACGAGGATGCCGCCCGGAAACTTGCCGCCTCCGTCGGATTTTATTTTACAAACCGGAGAATTATCTATATAATGGGAGTGTTGAAGGACAAGGATTACAGCCGGATCATCTCGCTGACCCACGCTTATGCGGATCAGATCATCACGGTGACGCCGCCGGACAATCCGAGGGCGCTGCACGCTTACGAGCGGGCCGGGGAGATCGCGAAGGTTCACCCGAAGGTGACCGCCGCGGACAGCCTGGAGGAGGCGGTGGAGATGAGTCTGCTGCTGGCGGGACCGGAGGATGTGATTCTGGCGTTCGGTTCCCTGTCTTATCTGGACAGGCTGACCGGGATCGTGTCGCGCAGACGGCCCAAGAAGGACCGATAGGCTCGGACGGGTGCAGAATGGGACAGACTCGGATGCGTATTCTGCGAAGCGCCGGCTGCGGCCCGGACGGGCAGCTGCCCTCAAAATGAATTGCAAGTGCGCCAGCGTCCACAGGAGAGGCACAGAAGCACAGAGGCACAGGAGGAAGGAGGAAGCGTATGGTAGACCATGAGAAAGTAAAGGAAGCGGTGAAGCTTTTGTTGGAGGGCATCGGCGAGGATCCCGGCAGAGAGGGGCTCCTGGAGACGCCGGAGCGGATCGCCAGAATGTGCGATGAGATTTTCAGCGGCATGGAGGAGGATGCGAAGGAGCACCTTTCCAGGGTGTTCACGGTAGAGGACAGCGGGATGGTGCTGGAGAAGGATATTGTCTTTTACTCCGTCTGTGAGCATCACCTGATGCCCTTTTACGGAAAGGCGCACGTGGCGTACCTGCCGGAGGGAAAGGTGGCAGGTTTGAGCAAGCTGGCCCGGACGGTGGAGGTCTATGCCCGCCGCCCCCAGATACAGGAGCGGATGACGGGACAGATCGCCGATGCCGTCATGCGGTATCTGGCGCCGAAGGGCGTGATGGTCCTGCTGGAAGCGGAGCATATGTGCATGACCATGCGCGGCGTGAAAAAGCCGGGCAGCAGGACGGTCAGCGTCGCCGCCCGGGGGATCTTTGAGGGGAATGCGGCCCTGCAGAACCAGTTTTATCAGATGCTCCGGGAGGGCTGAGTGGCTCCGGGAGAGAGGGGAGAGTCCCATGGACAGAATAGACCGAATGTTAAAACAGGATTTGTTTTTGTACCATTTAGAGCAAAACAATGCGGCAGAGGCGGATCGACGCTTCTGCCGCCATAATCTGTCCCATTTCCTGGATGTGGCCCGGATCGGCAGGATCCTGAATCTGGAGGAGAACCTGGGGATCCCTGCGGACTGGATCTACGCGGCGGCGCTGCTGCATGACCTGGGGCGGCATATCCAGTATGAGGATCAGACGCCCCATGCGCTGGCCAGCGGGAAGATCGCCCCGGAAATTCTGGCTGACTGTGGCTTCGAGGAAGAAGAAACACGTGTTATCACAGATGCGATCCTCCATCACGGGGACAGCGGCATAGCCAAGGAGCGCAGCTTAAGGGGCGTGCTCTACCGGGCGGACAAGGCGAGCCGTCCCTGCTTTGCCTGTGAGGCGGAGCGGGACTGTAACTGGAAGGGCGAAAAGAAAAACCGCAGGCTGCGGTATTAGGGTGCGGAGGAGGCGGTCTTATGCGGATCGGGCGGAGAGAATTTGATATGGGCGCGCACACCTATGTGATGGGGATCCTGAATGTGACGCCGGACTCCTTTTCCGACGGAGGAAGGTGGAACGACCGGGACCGTGCGCTGCGCCGGGTGGAGCGTATGCTGGAGGAGGGGGCCGACATCGTGGATGTGGGCGGCGAGTCCACCAGGCCCGGCTACACCCCGGTGCCCGCGCAGGAGGAGATAGAAAGAGTAGCACCTGTTATAGAAAAGATACGGGAAAATTTTGACGTTCCCGTCTCTCTGGACACCTGCAAGAGCCAGGTCGCGGCGGCCGGGATCGCTGCGGGAGCGGATCTGATCAACGATATCTGGGGATTGCGGCGGGACCCCGGGATGGCGAAGGTCGTCGCCCATAGCGGTCTGCCCTGCTGTCTCATGCACAACCGGGAGCAGACGGATGATCGGGAATTTCTGCCGGGTCTGCTGGAGGATCTGGCCCGGGTGGCCGCTCTGGCGGAGGAGGCCGGCATTGCAAGGGATCGGATCCTTCTGGATCCGGGCGTGGGGTTCGGCAAAAGCTATGAGGAGAATCTGGCGGTTTTGCGGCACCTGGAGGAGATCTGCGGACTGGGGTATCCCGTTCTGCTCGGCTGCAGCCGCAAATCGGTCATCGGGATCTCCCTGGAGCTCCCGGTGGAGGAGCGGCTGGAGGGGACGTTGGCTGCCACGGTGCTGGCGGTGGCAAAGGGATGTTCCTTTGTGCGCGTCCATGACGTCCGGGAGAATGTGCGGGCCATCCGCATGGCGGAGGCTATCCTGCACGGGTGATGTCCGCGGCTTGCGGACGCCTGATCAATCGGAGGAAAGAAGGGATCGACTGTGGAAAAGCCGGATGAGATCCGGATCCGGGAGCTGAAGGTGTACGCCTATCACGGCGTGTACCCGGAGGAAAATGAAAAAGGGCAGTTTTTTTATCTCAATGCCACGCTCTTCTGTGATGTGCGGGCGGCGGGACAGCGGGACGAGCTTTCCCTGTCCACCGATTACGGCGAGGTCTGCCGCTTCCTGACGGAGTGGATGAAGGCGCACACCTGCGCGCTGATCGAGGCCGCGGCGGAGCGGCTTTCGGAGGCCGTTCTGCTTCGCTTCCCGCTGGTGCGGGAGCTGGAGCTGGAGATACGTAAGCCGGAGGCGCCGGTGGGACTTCCCTTTGCGTCCGTCTCCGTCTGTGTGCGGCGGGGCTGGCATGTGGCCTATCTGTCCGTGGGCTCCAATATGGGAGATCGGAAGAAGTGGATCCAGGGCGCGCTGCGCGCGCTGAAGCGCTTTGACGACATCGACGTGCTGCTGGCCGGAGCGCCGGAGCGCATCGAGCCGCTGCTGGCGGACGCGCCGAAGGGCCGCGTGGAGATACTGCCGGCGACGCAGGTGATCTCCATGGACGAATCGCCGATGCTGGCGGTGCGCCA
>CANPWJ010000089.1 GCA_947584035.1 uncultured Acetatifactor sp.
GGCCAGGCGCATTATGATCTGTGCGGCGGAGGATGTGGGAAACGCGGATCCCAACGCCCTGATGGTGGCGGTGAGCGCTTCGCTGGCGGCGGAGCGCGTGGGTATGCCGGAGGCGCAGATCATCCTGTCCCAGGCGGCGGCCTACGTGGCCTGTGCCCCCAAGAGCAACGCAAGCTGTGTGGCCATCGACGAGGCCATGGCAGAGGTGGGAAGAAGCGGCAGTCTGCCGGTTCCGCCCCATCTGCAGGACTCCCATTACCGGGGAGCGGCGAAGCTGGGGCGGGGCATCGGATATCAATATGCCCATGATTTTCCGAACCATTACGTCAAGCAGCAGTATCTGCCCTATGAATTGAGCGGCAGAGAATTCTACCGCCCCTCGGGAAACGGCTATGAGGTGAAGATCGCGGAGCACATGCGGCGCATCCGCGGGGAGGCACAGGAGCCTCCCAAATCAGAATAGCTCCCGGGTCAGATAGCGGTAGATCTCCTGATTTTTCTTCTGCCAGTTGTCGCAGATAGCGGCCGCCTCCTCCTCGGTGGGGACGGACAGCGTCAGGTCGATCAGGAGGATATCCCGTTCTCTGGCGGTCAGGCGAGCCTCAAACTCGCCGGTGGTGGCTTTGTAGTAATCTCCCTGCACGGACAGCTCGTTGCGCAGGGAGAATTCTTTTTCCCGAAGATAGGAGTCGATATCCTGCCGGATGGCGGCGTTGATACGGCTCTCGAAGTAGTGCAGCGTATTTTGGCCCTCCTTTGTGATGGTGAGCAGCGTGCGGTTGCGGACGGTCTGGGGCAGGAGCATCCCCGCATCCTCCAGCTCGCCGATGGCCTGCTGCAGCGTCAGAAAGGTGGTGTATTCCTTTTCCAGGATGAAATCGCTGATCTGCGCGGTAGTCAGGGGGAAATCCACCCGGTTCACCATATAGAGGACGATCAGCTTGTATAGGGTCAATGGGTCCTGCATCACGGTATCACATCGCTTTCTTTTAGACGGCGGGGATATGGGACTTGACCGCCTCCGCCACCAGCTCGGCCACCCTGGGATCAAATGCCTCCGGCATGATATTGTCCTCGCCCAGTTCGCTGTCGGACACCAGCCCGGCGATCGCCTCGGCGGCCGCCAGCTTCATCTCCTCGGTGATCTGCGCGGCGCGGCCCTCCAGCGCTCCCTTGAAGATTCCCGGGAAGGCCACCACATTGTTGACCTGGTTGGGAAAGTCGCTGCGCCCGGTGCCGACTACCCGCGCTCCCGCGGCCTTTGCCAGATCCGGCATGATCTCCGGGACAGGGTTTGCCATGGCAAACAGAATGGAGTCGTGGTTCATGGAGGCGACCATCTCGGGGGTCACGATCCCCGGGGCGGATACGCCCACGAAGATGTCGGCGCCCTTCAGAGCATCCGCCAGCGTTCCGGTCTCGCCGCCCGGATTGGTCACCTCCGCCATCTTCTGCTGCATCCAGTTCATTCCCTCGGTGTCTCTGGAGAGGATGCCTACCTTATCGCACAGGAGGATGTTTGAAAAGCCGTAGGTGAGGAGCAGTCTGGTGATGGCGACGCCCGCGCTTCCGGCGCCGTTTACTACCACCCGGCAGTCCTCCTTCTTCTTGCCGACCACCTTCAGGGCATTGATGATGCCGGCCAGCACTACGATGGCAGTACCGTGCTGGTCGTCGTGGAATACGGGGATGTCCAGTGCCGCCTTCAGGCGTTCCTCGATCTCGAAACAGCGGGGGGCGCTGATGTCCTCCAGATTGATGCCGCCGAATCCGGGAGCCAGGCAGGTGACGATCCGGATGATCTCCTCGGTGTCCTGGGTGTCCAGGCAGATCGGGACGGCGTTGACGCCCCCGAATTCCTTGAACAGCACGGCCTTGCCCTCCATGACGGGCATGGCGGCGTAGGGGCCGATGTTGCCCAGGCCCAGCACGGCGCTTCCGTCGGAGACCACGGCGATGGTGTTTGCCTTCATGGTATATTTGTAGGTCTGTTCCCGGTCCTGGGCGATGACCCTGCAGGGCTCGGCCACGCCGGGCGTGTAGGCGATGGACAGATCCTCGCGGGACTTCACTGGGGATTTGGAGACCGTCTCCAGCTTTCCGTTCCATTTCTCATGCATCTGCAGCGCTTTTTCATTGATCGTCATGTGCGTATCCTCTTTTCTGATTTTCTGAACCTTGTGATCCTTATCCCATCATATAATAGTTTTGGCGGACACGCAAGCTTGTTTTGGGAGAAAGCGCCGCGGAAAATTTGCGGAAGCTTTGCAGAGGAATTGAAATTTTTTATTTTTAAAATTTTAAAAATTAAAAATTGGGACTTCCTATTTGGAAAAAGATGTATTATAATAGCTCTGGAAATGTATTTGTCTGGTCACAGCGTCAAGGAGCATGTCCGAGACCTATCTTCGTATTGAAATCCCACTTATGTTTTCTGCGTGTGAAAGTGTTTTCTGTGTATGCGTGCGATTCGAATTCCCGACGGGGCAGTCCGGCTTCCGGCGCGGGAGGTGTAAGACGGTGTGACGGTTTCTGTACATAGTTTTTTATTTCTGGGAGGAATGTATGAGAGAAAAGTATGAATCCCTGGCGCTGGCGCAGCTGCGGGAGCTGGCCAAGGTGCGCGGCTTAAAGGGCACCTCCGCCATGAAAAAGTCGGAGATCGTGGAGGCGATGCTGGCGGAGGACGAGCGTCTGAAGAAGGCGGAGAGCCGAGGGGCGCAGAAGGCGGAGAGCGCCTCCGGGGGCGAGGAGAGCCCCAGGGGGGACGGAGGCTTACGGGGAGAGAATTCCCATCGCGGGAACCGGAGCCAGAACGGCCAGAAGAATCCGGGGAGCTATCGCGGCGAGAAGGCGGCGCGGAACGCAGCTTCGAGGGGGGAACGGCGCGGGCGGCGAGACCGCCGGTGAGGCCGCTGCGGGCAGCGAGAGCGGAGGTTCCAAGTCCGGTCTGCGAAACGGCGGCGAGGCTTACGACGAGAATCAATATCCCAAGGAGCTGGACAGCGGCGAGGAAGCCAGCGGTATCCTGGAGGTGATGCCGGACGGCTACGGCTTCATCCGCTGTGAGAATTATCTGCCCGGCGAAAACGATGTCTATGTGGCGCCCAGCCAGATCCGCCGCTTCGGCTTAAAGACCGGGGATATCCTGAAGGGGAACAAGCGCGTTAAGACCCAGCAGGAGAAGTTCAGCGCCCTGCTGTTCATCCGCTCTATCAACGGCTACACGGTGGAGGAATCCGCAAAGCGCATGGCCTTTGAGGATATGACCCCCATTTTCCCCAACGAGCGCATCAAGCTGGAGACGCCCGGCTGCGGAGTGTCCATGCGTGTGATGGATCTGGTGAGCCCTGTCGGAAAGGGCCAGAGAGGAATGATCGTGTCGCCTCCCAAGGCCGGAAAGACGACGCTTTTGAAAGAGGTGGCCAAGTCCGTCCTCCGTTCCAACCCGGATATGCACATGCTGATCCTGCTCATCGACGAGCGCCCCGAGGAGGTTACGGATATCAAGGAGGCCATCCGGGGACAAAATGTGGAGGTGATCTACTCCACCTTTGACGAGCTGCCGGAGCACCACAAGCGGGTGTCCGAGATGGTGATCGAGCGGGCGAAGCGTCTGGTGGAGCACCGGAAGGATGTGGTGATCCTGCTGGACAGCATCACCCGGCTGACCCGGGCCTACAACCAGGTGGTTCCGCCCAGCGGGCGCACGCTGTCCGGCGGTCTGGATCCGTCCGCCCTGCACATGCCCAAGCGTTTCTTCGGCGCGGCCCGCAATATGCGGGAGGGCGGCAGCCTGACGATCCTGGCCACCGCGCTGGTGGATACCGGGAGCAAGATGGACGACGTGGTCTATGAGGAGTTTAAGGGAACCGGCAATATGGAGATGGTCCTGGACCGCAAGCTGTCCGAGAAGCGTATTTTCCCGGCCATCGATCTGGCTAAGTCCAGCACCAGGAGAGAGGATCTGCTCCTGTCGGGGGATGAGCTGGAGGCGATCAACATTATGCGCAAGGCGCTGAACGGGCTCAAGCCGGACGAGGCCACGGACCGCATCCTGGATATGTTTTCCCGCACCAGGAACAACGTGGAATTTGTGAATGTGGTAAAGAAAAATAAATTTATTTAAAAAGTTGTAAAAAAAACAAAATTGTTATTGCAACATGGGTTGCCTTGTGTTACAATAATACCGCTGTTTGTGGTTCCATAAGCAGTGCGGATGAGAACAGAGACAGACAAGTAGTTTTTATAGAGAGGTGAAAGGTATGAAAGAAGGGATCCATCCTGAGTATTATCAGGCAACCGTAACCTGCAACTGTGGCAACACCTTTGTTACCGGTTCTACCAAGCCTGAGATTCACGTGGACGTTCGCTCCAAGTGTCATTCCTTCTACACCGGCCAGCAGAAAACGGCGAGAGCGGACGGCCGGATCGACAGGTTCAACAAGAAGTACGGTATCAAATAAGCGGTTGAGCGAAAGGTTGAGGTATTCTTATCTCAACCTTTTTATCATCCCGGATAAGTTAGGGAAAAGATATGGCGAGAAAGAAGAGTAACCGCTACTCCGGCATTGGCGGCCAGGCCGTGCTGGAGGGCGTTATGATGAAAAATGGGGAAACATATGCGGTCGCCGTGCGAACGCCGGACGGCCGGATCGAAGTGGAACAGGAGCAGTTCCAGGGCGTGCTGCATGGCCGGAGGATCAAGGAGATCCCCTTTGTGCGGGGGATCTTTCAGTTTATCGATTCCCTCTGGCTGGGCACCAGGGCGCTGAACTATTCCGCGTCCTTTTATGAGGAGGAGAAAACGCCGGACGGCTCTGCGGACAGGGCTTCCGGCGAAACATCGGAAAAGTGGATGACCGCCCTGGTGACGGTATGTTCCGTGGTGCTGGCGGTGGGCGTCTTTGTGGTGCTTCCGTATGGGCTCTCCTCCCTGCTGGACGGATTTATCCGCAACCGATCCCTGCTGGCTATCCTGGAGGGGCTGATCCGGATCGCCGTGTTCCTGGCCTATGTGGCGGGGATCAGCGCGATGAAGGATATCCGCAGACTGTACCAGTATCATGGGGCGGAGCACAAGTGTATCAACTGTATCGAAAAGGGAAGGCCGCTCACGGTGCGGAATGTGATGCGCAGCTCCCGGCAGCATAAGCGCTGCGGGACCAGCTTTATCTTTTTCGTGCTGTTTGTCAGCGTGATCCTGTTCTTCTTTATCCGGGTGGAGGATGTGTTCGCCAAGGTGGCGCTGCGTATTCTGCTCATGCCGGTGGTGGCGGGAATTTCCTATGAGATCATCCGTCTGGCGGGAAGATGCGACAATCTTTTGATCCGGATCGTCTCCGCCCCTGGCATGTGGATCCAGAGGCTCACCACCCGGGAGCCGGACCGGGATATGGTGGAGGTGGCGATCGCGGCGGTGGAGGCCGTCTTTGACTGGAAACAGTACCTCTACGATACCTTTGGCTACCAGGTGGATGCGTCCTGGCTGGACGATGAACCTGGAGCGGAGGCCGAAGCCTTTGATCCGGAGGACGATGAGGAAGAGGAGGAAGCCGAAACTTTTGACCCGGAGGATGGGGAGGAAGCGGTGCGTTCGTCCCGGGAGGCTGACGGGGAAACGGAAGAGGAGGAAGCCGAAACTTTTGGCCCGGAGGAAACAAAGGAGCGATGAAGTACCGGGAATGGCCGGAATGGGGCAGGCGGACGCTGGGGGAGGCGGGAATACCTGAGCGGGACGCGGAGCTGGACGCCAGGCTCCTGCTGGAGGATGCCGCTCGCATGAAGCTGTCGGAGCTGAGCCTTGAGGCGGAGAAGGACATGGAGGAGAGGTTTGTCGTCCGCTACCGGGAGCAGATCCGAAGGAGAGCGGAGCGGATCCCTCTGCAGCACCTGACGGGCATCCAGAATTTTATGGGGCTGGACTTTCAGGTGGACAGGCGTGTGCTGGTGCCGCGCCAGGACACGGAAACTCTGGTGGAGGAGGTGCTGCGGGAGCTGCAGGACGGAATGAGAGTGCTGGATCTGTGCACCGGTTCCGGCTGCATCCTCATCAGCCTTCTGCGCTATACGAACGGATGCCGGGGTGTGGGGGTGGATCTGTCGGAGGACGCCCTGACGGTTGCCCGGGAGAACGCCGAAAGGCTGCTGGGAGATCAGGCGGACAGGGTCGTCTTTCTTAAGAGCGACCTGTTTGAGAGGGTGACGGGGACGTTCGAGTTTATCGTGTCCAATCCCCCGTATATCCCCAGCGCGGCGATCCCGGAGCTGATGCCGGAGGTGCGGGAGCACGAGCCTCGGATGGCACTGGACGGCGGGGAGGACGGTCTGTGCTTCTATCGCAGGATCACGGAGGAGAGCAGGGCTTATCTGACGGGCGGCGGCATGTTGTATTTTGAGATCGGATATGACCAGGCGGAGCCGGTGAAAGCGCTGATGGAGAGCGCCGGTTTTGCGGAGGTTACTGTGGTGAAGGATCTGGCTGGCCTGGACCGGGTGGTCTATGGCACCTATATCAGAAAATAGAGCCGCCGGGAGAGCTCTGCCGGGCTTTCCGTGCGGCGGGGATGGAGAGGACTATGTTTGACCGATTGGAAGATTTGTTGATCCGTTTTGAGGAGATCATGGGGGAGCTGGGAGAGCCCACGGTGGCCGACAACCCGGAGCGTTTCCGGACCCTGATGAAGGAACAGAGCGACCTGACGCCCATCGTGGACGCGTATCGGGAGTATAAAAAGTGCAGACAGGACATCGAGGATTCGCTTGCCATGCTGGAGGAGGAGAACGATGAGGAGATGCGCGAGATGATCAAGGAGACGCTCTCCGAGAGCCGCAGGCGGGTGGAGGAGCTGGAGCAGGAGCTGAAGATCCTGCTGCTGCCCAAGGATCCCAACGATGACAAGAATGTGATCGTGGAGATCCGGGCCGGCGCCGGGGGAGACGAGGCGGCGCTTTTTGCCGCGGAGATCTACCGCATGTATGTGCATTTTGCGGAGAGGCAGCGCTGGAAGGTAGAGCTTTTAAATGTGGATGAGATCGGCATCGGCGGCATGAAGGAGGTCAATTTCCAGATCACCGGGCAGGGGGCCTACTCCAAGCTCAAATATGAGAGCGGCGTACACCGCGTGCAGCGCGTGCCGGAGACGGAGAGCGGCGGACGGATCCACACCTCCACCTGTACGGTGGCGGTCATGCCCGAGGTGGATGAGAATGTGGACATTGTGATCGAGGACAAGGATATCCGCATCGACGTGATGCGCGCCTCCGGAAACGGGGGACAGTGCGTGAACACTACCGATTCCGCGGTGCGCCTGACCCATTATCCCACAGGGATCGTAGTGTACAGCCAGACGGAGAAGAGCCAGCTCCAGAACAAGGCGAAGGCCTTTGACCTGCTCCGGGCGAAGCTTTACGATATCGAGCAGCAGAAGCGCCACGACGCGGAGGCGGATCTGCGCCGCAGCCAGATCGGGACGGGCGACCGCTCCGAGAAGATCCGCACCTATAATTTCCCGCAGGGGCGTGTGACGGATCACCGGATCAACCTGACGCTCTACAAATTGGACAAGGTGATGGACGGCGATATCGACGAGATCCTGGAGGCGTGCATTACGGCGGACCAGGCGGCGAAGCTTGCGAAGATGAACGAGAACTGAGAGAAGCGACCACTCCGGGAGCGCTTTCCCAAGGCGTTTTCTTCCCAAGGTATTTTCTTTCCACGAACCACATAAGCATAGATAAGAGGCCATATCGAGTGGAGAGGAAGAATTATGAGAAAATTTACCTGGGGGGATTTTGCGATACGCAACCGGAAGCTGCTTGTCATCTGCATCGCCATTCCGCTGCTGACCGGTCTTTTGTCCGGCAAGCTGTCCGGGGGCGGGATCAGAACATACGCGGCATTGGAGCAGCCGCCCCTGTCGCCGCCCGGATGGCTGTTTCCGGTGGTCTGGACCATCCTCTATGTGCTGATGGGGATCGCCTCCTATCTGGTGATCCTTTCCGGGGGAGAGAAGCAGCAGATATCGGATGCGCTGTCCGCCTACGGATTGCAGCTGATCGTCAATTTTTTCTGGAGCATCCTGTTTTTCCGGTTTGGGGAATATCTCTTCGCCTTTGTCTGGCTGGTGCTTCTGTGGGTGCTGATCCTGCGGACGCTTCTGCTGTTTCAGAGGCTGTCCCGGCCGGCGGCGAACCTGCTCTGGCCGTATCTGGCCTGGGTGACGTTCGCGGGCTATCTCAATCTGGGCGTATTTCTGTTGAATCTATAGGGGATCCAATTTCGGCATATTGCATGGACGCACGGCAGGGAAGTAGGATTGTAACCTGTCCGCCGCCAGTCTTTTTTGAATTGTTCAAAAGAAGCTGCCCGCCGTGCTGTTCCACAATAGACTTTGCGATAAAAAGCCCCATTCCAAAGTGCAGGTTAGAGCTGCGGCTATGATCGGCCATATAAAACTGTTCCTGTGCGTGCAGTAAGGCTTCTTGTGAAAAGCCAGGGCCAGCGTCGGTTACCGTGATTTTCAAATGTTCTTTATCGCTTGTCAGAGAGATCTGAAGGAGGCTGTCCTGTGGGGAATAATCCAGCGCATTATTTACCACATTCATAACCGCCCGTTCCAGCAGCAGCTTATCCGCGGAT
>CANPWJ010000090.1 GCA_947584035.1 uncultured Acetatifactor sp.
CTTGGGGAATCTGAAATATCCGGCCGACCGGATCCTGTATCTGCGCTCGGATCACGACTATGGCGGATGGTACGGAGGGGACGGTTTTACGGACTCGGACGGGATGATGCTGCAGAGCTTTGTGCTGGACGGGGACGCGTCGGAGAAGGTGATCGAGTTTGACGACCTGGTGATCGTGGGGCTCAATCAGTCCTATCGCAATTTCTCGGAGAGGACGCTGGAAAAGGTTACCAAGTGGCTGGACGGCGACAAGCCGGTGCTGATCGCAACGCATGTGCCCTTTTATTCGGAGGTGGACGATTCCCTGGAGGAGTTGTCCATGGAGGTGAGAAACCGCATCTATTATTGGAGTCCGGACGGTTCCACTTATGTGCCGGACCCTGTGACACAGACACTGATAGACCGGATGTACGAGGACGGTTCCAATGTGATACAGATTGCGGCGGCGCATCTTCATGCCGCCTGGGACGGTCCCGTGACAGAGCGGTTGAAGGAGCATATATTTGCCCCGGTTTACCAGGGGAATATAGGAATCATACATATTAAAAGGAGTGAACAGGAAAATGAACAGACACAGGAATGGCAAGGTTTGGAGTAGCGTATTGGCTCTGTCCCTGGCACTGGCGCTGTCCTTTGCACCGGCGGTGCCGGTGAGCGCGGAAGGTGAGGAAGAGGCGGCGCGCGTGGTAGCCCAGCCGGGAGATCTGTACCCCTATGGATCGATGAATCCCAACCCGGAGTGTTTCCATGTGCCCACACAGGTGTATGGTATCAACGGGGAGTTTTTTATCGCGGATGCCTATCATCACCAGATCCTCTACACGGATAATTATTACAAGACGCCGGATCAGTGGTGGCTGATGGGGGATAAGCTCTTCCGGCCTCATGCCATCGCTTCGGACGGGACCATCTACATGGTGGTGGATACGGATAACAACCGGGTCGTCACCTACGCGAAAAACGAGCAGGGCTTCCAGGTGGTGGAATGCTTTGACAATGTGGGGGTGCGTCCGCATTATATAGAATATGATGCCAAGACCAGGCAGTTCTACGTGTGGAGCTCCATGACCGGAACCATGTACATTTATAAGCGGGCGTCGCAGGGGCTTGGCGTTACGCTGAAAAGGACCGCCTATATCAAGGATCTGGATGGATGCTATACCCGTTCGTTTACCATCGACGGCAGCAGGATCTATTTTCCCAGCATGGGCAGAAATGCCATCTATGTGGTGAATAAGAGCAACTTTAAGGTGCGGGCGGTTTATCCCGTGGCTGCCGAGCTGGGAGGAATGGTCCAGGTAAGGCACGAACAGAATTATTATTATCTGGTGACCTCCTCGGATGCGGCCGGGGATCAGAGCAAGGCCACCATTGTCAGAAGCGGCTCCCTCGCCGGGTTTGTAGAGGGCGGTTATGAGGATATCCGGAGCAAATTCCCGGAGCTGGACGGCGTGCCGTACTATATCACGCACCTGGAGGACGGCCATTACTACACTCCGGTCATTGTGGGACAGACACCGCCCTATATCTGCCGGTTCGATATCGAGAACGATGAGATCACCAATGTGATCAACTTGAAATACTGATGTTCTAAAATACTGATGTTCTGAAATACGGATGCCTTAGAAACGATGACTTGCAAAGGAGAAAACTATGATTAGATGTCCGAAATGCAATAAGGAACTGGAGGACGGATCCCTGTTTTGCGACGAGTGCGGAAGCCCGGTGGGCGAGACGGCACCCGCCGAAGCGGCCCCTGTGGAGAACGAGGCGGCACCCGCTGGAGCGGCCCCTGCGGAGAACGGGGCGGCACCCGCCGAAGCGGCCCCTGCGGAGAACGGGACGGCACCCGCCGAAGCAACCCCTGCGGAGAACGGGGCGGCACCTGCTGGAGCGGCCCCTGCCGGGACGGCATCCGCCGGGCAAAAGGTCTGCCCGGTCTGCGGCCGGCTTCTTCCGATCGACGCGCTCTTTTGTGACGGCTGTGGAGCGAGTGTGTTCTCTGCGGCGCCGGAAATACCGGACGCCGGCGCGGAAGGCGGGAAGAGCGGAAAGCGCAGGACGACTTATCTGATTGCGGCAGCGGCCGCGCTTTGCGTGGTGGTGCTGGCGGTTGTGTTCCTTGGCCTTCTGGGAAAGGGCGGCCGGGGAGCGGACTACGCCATGTACATCAAGGAAAAAGAGCTGTTTTATTCAGATTTGAAGAAGAGTGCAGCACAGGTTACAGACAATCTGGTGGAGGAGGGAGAACTCTCCAACGCGGACTTTGCCGGGGGCGTTTCTTCTCTGTCCCAGTACATCGTCCGGAGCAAGGACGGGAAAAAGGTGTTCTACCCGGATAGGCTCAGCGAGGGGGAGAGCGGCTTCACGCTCTACTGGAACCGTGTGAACCGCTCCAGTGATGAGGCGCAGAAGATCGATTCCGAGGTGCTGGAATACCATGTGGACGACAGCGCCTCCTATGTGATCTACCGCAGGGACGGGGATAATCTTTATTCCTATAGCCTGAAGAAACAGGACAAGGAAAAGATTGCTTCCGATGTGAGAGGCTTTGCGGCTTCGGACGATGGCAAGACGGTTTATTATATCCTGGAGGATGGAACGGTCTATCTCTGGATCCGGGGCAAGGGTTCGGAAAAGGTGGACAGCGACGTCTACCATGTGGAGGCCCTGTCGGAGGATTTCGAGACGGTATACTATATCAAAGAGGGCAATCTGTATCAAAAGGAGATCGGAAAAGAGCGTGAGAAGATCGATTCGGATGTGACCGAGGTGCTTCGGGTCTATGATTCCGACCATATCTATTACCTGAAGGAGTGGGATGAGCTGACCGCGGATATGGTGATCGATGACGATAAGCGGGAGGAGGACGAGAATCTGCAGGAGCCTTCCTATTATTCCTCCAGCCAGGCGGATTGGGACGCCTATGCGGCCAAGGAGCGCAGAGATGATCTGCGGGAGGAGCTGGAGAATTACTTTGACGAAGATTCGGATTTCGACCTGAGTGTGCTTTGCTATTACAATGGCAGAGAAAAAGAGGAAATTCTCGAAGGCGTGTGGGTTGGGAATGTGGCCAGCCAGGGCGAAGCACTCCTGGTGGAGACGCTGGATTTGGACAACATGGATCCGGAAAAGCTTTCCCGCGTGGAGGAGGACGGCATCGGGCTCCGTCAGGCCATAGAGGATGTCCTGCAGGCTTCCTGTGTGTACGGGCTGGTACGGGGGAAGGAAATGATCCCTCTGGATATGGATCCGGAGGAGGGCATCTACGATTGCAGATTAGACAATGACGGAGACAGGCTTCTGTATATCGCCGACTATGACGGGGAGAAGGGAGAGGGTGACCTGTACCAGATCACCGTGAAGAACGGAAAGGCATCGGAGTCGGAGCTGGTGGCATCGGATGTGTATGCTTATAATTTCCGCTGGACAGAGGACTCCTGCCTGTATTATGAGGATGTCAAAGAGGGCGAGGGCGACCTGTATATCGGGGATGAGTCTGTGGCCTATGATGTGTCCGTTTACTCGGGAGTGACGGAAGAGTCCGGCGCCTATTATTATCTGACGGACTATAATTCTGATAAGGAGCGGGGAACACTGTACTGCTATGACGGCGGAAAGCCGGTGAAAATTGCCGATGACGTCCATCATTACGATGTGCTGGGAGGCGGCCGTGTGCTGCTCCTGAACGATTACAGCATGGATAAATACAAGGGACAGCTGTGTCTGTATTCCGGCAGGAAGCTGGAAACCCTGGATGATGACGTGGTGTGCGTCCTGCAGCAGACGGGACAGTATGTGAGTCTATATGGTTACTGGTCTTATGACGCAGAGTACGAAGAGTGACCCTGCTGACAGTATCCTGCTGCCGGGGTGCCGTGTTGCACAAAACAAGGCGGGAATGGACTTTACGGAGGATGAGGGATGTTTTGTACAAAGTGTGGAAGCAAGATACAGGAGGGAGAGCTGTTTTGTACCAACTGTGGCGCTCCGGTGAAGGGTGCGCCTTCCGCGGAGCCCTTAGAGGGACAGGAGGCGGGTCAGATGACAGGACAGCCTTCCGCGGAGCCCTTAGAGGGACAGGAGGCGGGTCAGATGGCAGGACAGCCTTCCGCCGCGTCCTTGGAGGGGCAGGAGGCGGGTCAGATGGCAGGGCAGCCTTTCACAGCGCCCCAGGAGGGTCAAACGGCAGGTCCGGCCTTCGGCGCGCCCGGAGAGGAACCGCCGGAGAAGAAGCACGGCGGAGCGGCCCGGCTGATTGTGCTGGCATGTGTGCTGCTTTTCTGCGTTGCGGCCCTGTGCCTGTGCGGCTATGATCTGGTCAAGACCAAGGAATTCCGGGAGGACATCGCGTCCTATCAGGCGGTGGAGACGCAGGTGGATGGCCTTGGCAAATATGAGAGCGATTACGAGGATCTGCTGGAGCGGGCGGATCACGCCTCCTCCCGGTTCCTGTTTTGGCAGTATCCGGCGCTGGCGGAGGAGATGGACGATCTTGCCGATGAGATCCGGCGCATGAATGAGGCGGTGGCCGAGTACCGGGAGCAGTACGAGGAGGTTGTCCAGCAGATAGAGACGGATGGCCGCTACGTGATGGGGGACCATGAAGAGGAGTATCAGAGTGTCAAGGCCGGCCTGGAGAGCGCTCTCTCGGACTTTGACGAGAAGGAGGCCAAAAAACAGGCGGATGCTTTCGCTGATCTGCGGGATGCCATCGTGGAGGAGAACGAGTCGAACGCGGAGGCGTATCTGTCCGACACACAGAATATACGCGCTTCCTTTGATGGGTATAACGCCCATCCCTTTGAGCTCTATATGATCGGGGATATTGCGGACAAGGTCGAGGCGGATCGGTCGGCGAAGGATTATATTCAGCTGAGCGAGGATTACAGACAGCTAAAGGAATGGTCCGATAAGTTTTATTCCGCGTCCCAGGCGGGAGAGCAGATTGCGGCATTCGTCCAGGCGGACGTGTCGGAGAGCGACAAGGTGAAGCTGTACCTGAGTTCTTACAACTATGACCAGTACAATTTCCTGTTGGAGGATTTCCTGGTCTATGAGCAGAACGGCGGCGTCTGGAATGAGTGTCAGGCGCTGGGTGTTTCCCAGATCAAGGGTGCGCTCACCATGGATCTGGTGGCGGATATCTCCGGCAGTATGCGGTATGATTTTTACACCATGCAGAATGCACTGGAGGGCTTTGTAAATTCCACCCATTCCGATACGGCCCTGGGGCTGTCCACCATAGGGAGCATTTATGAGAGATATCAGGAGTTTACGCTGGACAAGAACAGCATTATCAATTCGGTCTGGAATCTGGAGTGCTATGGCTTGACCAGCCTGTATCAGTCCCTGTACTCCTCGGTGGTGTATACGGCTTCCGCCGAGGGTGCAAGGTGCGTGGTCGCGTTTACGGACGGGCATAATGAGCCTTACGGCGCAGGATACGATTACGATGCCCAGGATGTGATCGATGTGTCCAACTATTACCAGGTGCCCGTGTACATCATCGGCCTTGGGAGCGGTGTGTATTCCAGCGAGCTCCGATGGATCGCGGAGTCCACCGGAGGAGCCTACTACGACCGGGTATCCATCTACGACCTGCAGAGCATCTACACCAGTATTTACGAGGCCCAGGGAAGGCTCTATGAGCTCACCTACAGTACGTCGGTTCCGAACAATGTGAACCGGGATATCTATGTGCTTTACGCGGACGACACGGCCGGCCTGAGTGTGCGTCTGGAATCGGAGATCAATGCGGAGGCCCTTCAGGAGGCATATGAGGCAGCCGGTTTCAGCGGGGATGATCTGCCTTCCTTCTACACGGACAGCAAGTATCTGTCCAGTGACGACCTGTCCAAGCTGGGAGACGATCTGGAGGCTGTCCAGACGGTCATCAATATTTATTACGCCAAGAACGGTTACCAATTCGGAGACGGCGAGAACGGCCAAAAGCAGCTGGACAAGATGATTTCCCTCGGCGTGATCACAGAGAACGGGACGCTGGATGGGGATACCGTGTCGGCGATCCTGAAGGATAATCCGGTTCTCTATCAGAATTTCAGCGCCCTGTACAACTATCGGTACGAATTGGTGTTCTCCGCCGCGTATGACATTTACCAGAGCAATCCGGCGATCTCCTACGAGGATCTGCGGGCGCAGGTGAACCAGCATTACGGGGAGGAGAACCAGACCCGTTTTAACCCGGTGGTACAGCTTGCCTGGAACGCGCTTCATGCGGAGTAAGACATATAAAAAAACCACTCCTTCGCTTTGACAAGTGAAGGAGTGGTTTTTTTTAAACGGCGTACAGATTTGCCTCGTCCGGGAGCTCGTCGATCCGGATCTCCTCGTCGTTGCAGAGCTTCCGGCAGAGCTCCAGCTGGTACGGATACCGTTCCAGGTCGTCGTCCTCACAGGAGGAAACGGCGTTTTCCAGCTCTCGCAGGTAAAAGTTTCTCAATATGTCGGGCAGATGGCTTCTGTGGCCGGGAAAAGGGACAGCCGACTGGTTTTCCGCCTGCGCCGTCTTTACCAGATGGAGCAGTTTATCCTTTTCCTCCTGTGTCTCTTCCAATACCTTGTCGTACAATGTCTCAAATCTCATATCCTTAGATGCCTCCCTTCGCTGTCTGATTTCCTTCTTTTCATCCGCTAGGATACCATATGTTGTAGCTTTTGTCAATTATACGTACAAACCCATGTACTTTTGTGAATATGCTCTTAAAAAAACGCCTGACGGCAGCCTTTTTTGTAAATAACTGACAATTCCCGCCGTAGGGCAAAGGGGAACCGTTGGCAGGATTCGCAGGAAAAGGGCGTTTTTGCCCCCCGGCAGGACGTCATTCTGGAAAAACCGTTTCGCGGCGGAACAAAAAAATTTCAAAAGAAATGACAGGGAGGGCTTTGTATGCTAGAATAATGAGAAAGAGGAACAGCCCGGATCCGCGGGCGGAAAAAGAGGTTATTACGAGGTTATTATGAGTGTGTCGATCGATCATGCCGCGCCGGAGCAGCCTTCTGGTCAGCCCCGCATGGCAAATTTGGAGCTGCTGCGCTGCGTTGCGATGATGATGGTGGTGGTGCTGCACTATCTGGGGAAAGGATCGCTTTTGGGCGACCTGACCGCGGAACGCATGGGGGCGGCGGGATATGTGGCCTGGATCCTGGAGTCCTTCTGCATTGTGGCGGTCAATGTGTACATGCTGCTCAGCGGTTATTTTCTTTGCGAGTCCCGCTTTAAGCTGAGTAGATTGCTGGGATTGTATCTGCAGATCTGGATGTATTCGGCCGGGGTGGGGCTTGTATCGGCTGCCGTGGGGATCTGTCCCCGGGAGGAGGTGGATATCCACTACCTTCTGACGCTGATCTTTCCGGTGAGTATGGGGCACTATTGGTTTATGACGGCCTATGTGTTTTTGTACCTGCTCCTGCCGTTTGTGGGCCAGGCGGCCCGGCGGATGAGCGAGCCGCAGATGCGGCTGACTCTGGGGCTTTTGCTTCTGGTGTTCTGTCTGCTCAAATCCGTCCTGCCGGTCCGGCTGGAGATGGACGGACAGGGCTATGATGTGATCTGGTATCTGTGCGTTTTCCTTACCGCGGCGTATATCCGGCGGTTTGGCCTGCGCTTTCTGGAGAAACGGGGGGCCGGCCTCTGTCTCTATCTGGCGGAATGTGCGGGGGCTTATGGCGAGCTTCTGCTGCTTCGAGGGTGTTATCTGAAAACGGGCGGCCTGGGGCTGATCCTGAAGGTGTCCATGGAATACAACCATCTGTTTCCGTTTCTGGCGGCGGTCGGGCTGTTCGGGGCGTTTTTGCGGAGGAAGGTGTCCGGGCGCCTGGCCGGGATCGTCAACCGGATCGCCCCCTGCACGCTGGGCGTCTATCTGCTCCATGAAAATCTGGGGCTGCGCTATCGGTGGCAGAGGTGGTTTGGCGCCGGGGAAGGCGGGGCCGGGCTGTCTGTGGCGGGACTTCTCGCGCACACGGCGCTGGCGGCGGCCGTGATGTTTTTCCTGGGGGTGCTGGCGGAGATGGCCAGGAGGGCGCTTGTGCGGGGAATACACCGGGGGCTGCTCCATTGGAAGCCCTATCGCCTGGCGGCGGAGAAGGTCCGGGCCGCGGACAGGCTGTTTTCGTGAAGCTGCGGGGAAGAGCGGTTTTCCCGCTGGGGATCATGCCGCCCGGAGGCGGCAGGGAGGCGGTATGAAGAGAGTGCGGGAGAAAAAAACAGGCGGGAAATGCCGCGTGCCGGGGAGGAGCGGGATCGGGGAGGCTGTGGGCATCCTGTTCCTTCTCCTGTACCCGCTGCGCCATGTGGGCTGGGGGCTGGATCTCTGGGACACGGGCTATAATTATGCAAACTTTCAGTATATGGGACTGGATCACATGGATCCCATGTGGCTGTACTCTACGTATCTGGCCAACGCGGTGGGGCATTTTCTGACGAAACTTCCCTTTGGGGGGACGCTTAAGGGGATGAATGTCTATACCGGATTGTCCGTCAGCGCCCTGGCGGTGGCCGGGTATCTTTTTGCCACGAGAAGGCTTCGGGTACCCCGATGGGCCGCGTTTTTGGGAGAGGCCGCGGCGGTCAGCCTCTGCTGGTGCCCCACCGCGAAGCTGTA
>CANPWJ010000091.1 GCA_947584035.1 uncultured Acetatifactor sp.
ATGCTGACCGTCTTTATGGCGGGGATCGTCACGCCGGCGGCCTTTCACGGGCTGGGGTATGTGTTCCGTAGGATCGTTCCGGGAAAAAGGAGGGCACAATGAAAAAATTTATGAAATTCTGCGCGCTGACGGCCCTGGTGCTGATCGCCCTGGGCATGGTGCTGGGGACGGTGGGACAGCGCCTCAACAGGGGCCCCGTGGATCCGCGGGAGCTGTTTACCGCCGCCTCTGGCGGAGAGCGGGAAAACCGGTGGGAAGAACGGCTGGAGGAATGGGGAGAGCGTATGTTTTCAGGGCTGGAAGGGGTGGACTATGAGCTTTCGGATTCCGGCTTTTTTGCGGAAAACCACGAGGTGCTGAGCGGCGACGTGGAGCACTATCCTGTGGATCTGTTCGGGGGTGTCCGGGAATTGGTCATCGAGGCGGGAGCCTGTGACCTGACTCTTGCGTATTCCACCGACGGGAGCTGCTATGTGGAGGCGGAAAATGCCGGAAAATTCCAGGTGTACGCGGAGGACGGACAGCTGGTGCTGAAATCTCTGGATTCCCAGATCCGCTGGAACGGGACGGGGAGAAGGCTTACCCTTTACCTCCCCGGGGTGCAGATCTGGGAGGAGGTCGGGATCGAGCTGGGCGCCGGGCGCGTACAGTTTGACGGCCTGTCCGCCCGGGAAATATCCCTGGAGGCTGACGCCGGACAGATTCAGGGGAAGGGCCTTTCGGCGGAGGAACTGGACATAGAAGCGGGGGCCGGATCCGTGGAGCTTACGGAGGCGCAGACGCGGACGCTGGAAGCGAAGGTGTCCGCCGGGAGCCTGGAGTTTCAGGGGGATATCACGGGGAGTGCCGAGCTGGAATGTTCCATGGGGAATATCGGGATGACGCTTCTGGGAAAGGCGGCGGATTTCGACTATGTCCTCCAGGGAGCCATGGGCAGCCTGGTCATCGACGGCCAGGAATACAACGCCCTGGCCGCTGAAAAGCGGATCGCAAACGGCGCTTCCAAACAGATAGGCGCAGAGTATTCCATGGGAAATATAGAGATCCGTTTTGAGTAAGAAAAAACCCCCTTTGACCGGATGCCTCCGGCCGAAGGGGGACTTTTTTACGGAATCAGATCCTTCAGGAAGCGCTCAAACTGGACGCCCTGCACGATGGGAATACCGTCCCTCTCGCTGGCGGCGGTGCACTTGGCGATGAAATCCGTGGCCTTCTGCACAGAGACGCCCAGATCCACCTGGCGGAGCATGTCCGCGGCCAGGATGGACGCGAACAGGTCGCCGGTTCCGGGGCGGGACGCCCCCGCCTTGGCGGCGGTGCAGGAGGTGCGCACGCCGTTCTGCCAGATGTAGTTGAGGTAATACCCTTCTGCGTACAGGCCGGTGATCACGATCCGGCCGGGGCAGAGGGCGGCGAGCTTCTCACAGATGGAAAGCAGCTCATAATCCGTCCAGAAGCCGTCCTTGTAGGGGGTGCCGGTCAGAAGGCAGGCCTCTGTGATGTTGGGGGTGATCAGGCTGGCGTGGGGAAGGAGGCGCTTCAGGCCGTCACAGTGCTCCTCCTGGATGGTGTTGTAGCGCTTCCCCTTGTCCCCCATGACCGGATCCAGCAAAAACTGCTGCGGCTGAAAATCCTGCAGGAATTCTTCCACAATGCGGATCTGCTCCGAATTCCCTAAGAATCCGCAGTAGAGCCCGTCGAAGGTAAAGCCCAGCTCCCGCCAGACCTTCAGGTAGTCCCGCATATGAGGGGTGTAATCGTCGAAGTAGTAGGAGGGAAACCCCAGATGGTTTGACAAAATAGAAGTAGGTACAGGGCATACCTGTACCTGCATGGCACTGATAACAGGGAGGGACACTGAGGAAGAACAGTGCCCGACCCCTGCGATATCATTGATCATTGCTAAGCGAGGAATCATGTTTTCTCCTTCTCCGGGGTTACCTGGACGAACAGCCCGGATTTGCGGAGAGCGGGCCGGAGCGCCAGATAAAAGATGGAAGCCGCTATGACGGCAACCACAGCGTTGACAGCGGTGGTGACCGTGCCGATCTTCGCCAGAGTGGAGGCAAGCTCCTGCGGTACGCCCAACAGGTACATTTTATAGAAATACCCGACCAGAGGATCCGCCGCTATGTTGAACGCCATGCCGCAGAAGCTGGCGAGCACCGTGACGCCGGCCACATACCTGGGAGAGTGGGAACGGCTCAGGCGGAAGATCCTGTGAGCGACCAGGCCGACGATCAGCCCGATCAGTAATTTTAAAAGAAAAGTCTTGGGTGCGCTGGTCACGTAGGAGGTAGTCAGGTCGCCGATGGTCATGCCTACCGCGCCCGCGAGGCCGCCCCAGTAGCCGCCCAGCAGAAGGGCCGCCAGCACACAGAACACATTTCCAAAGTGGAAGGCGGTCTTTTCCGTGCCCACCGGGATATCGATCTTAAAGAAGGTAAAGCCGATGTAGCAGAGAGCCGCCAGGAGCCCGGCCTGGGCGAGCCTCTTCGGATCCGTGCGCTCCCCCTTTACGGTGCCCGCCAGGGCGTTGTAGATGCCCTTGACCGTCAGAAGCACGCTGAAAAACAGCAGGATCAGCGCGTAGGAATACGGGCGTTCGCCGCTTAACTTCTCCGCGGAGAGCACGGCCTTCTGCGCGTTCAGCGCGTCCAGATCCCCGGAGGCCGTACCCGCCTGTATCGCCGCAAGCTGTGTGTTCAGGGCGGACAGCTCCGTCCCAAGCTCCACGGAAGGCAGGTAACTGGCCCGATGGGTGTAGAGCGCCAGGAAGATGCTGACGATCAAAAGTACGGCGCCGACCAGCAGCAGAACATAACTTTTCTTTCGTTCCGTATTTTTTTTCATCTTCTATTATACCTCCAATGAAATGATTTTGCAATTTATAGCTATAAACTTTAGTGACAGTTTATAGAAAAAGTGGTTTGATTAAAAGTGCCAAAATATAACTTTTTTACCATGCCAGTTTGCGAGGCGGGACAGGTCTCTTGGAAAAAATGTACAAATTTTCCACAAATACTTGACTTTTTTGCCGGGGGGGTAAAATGGAGAAGTAAACGGCGCGCAAAGCGCCAGATCACAGGAGGATGAATGAAAAAATGAAAAAGTCTGCATTGGCTATGATGCTGGCAGTTGCACTGGGACTGCTGGTAGTTCCGGGCGTGTCCGGAACCAGTCTTGTGGCAACGGCTACCGGGAACAATACGTCTGTCGGGAGCCATACGTCCAGCGGAAACAACACGGTGGTCGCAAGTGCCAGCGAGGAAGAGGAGGAAGAGGAAGCGACCAATGATGTGGTGACTGCTGCCAACGGGGAGGCGGTTGTTTCTTCCATCCCTACATCTAACACCAGTAATGTGCAGGTGGCTATGGTCACCCCTGCAGGTACCCTGAAGAGTTTGGCTGGAATCCAGAACGGCATTGAGCTGCGTGTGGAGAACAGCCAGTGCGGCCCTCTGGCGAGACAGGCTGTGACCGACGCGGCCATCTCCGCAGGCGGGAATCTGGTCAGCATCCTGGAGCTGGATCTGCTGATCCTGAATGACAGCGGCAACTTTGTAGGTGACAGGGTTACTACCCTGAGCGCTCCGGTGGAGTTTACGATTTCCGTTCCCGAGGGAGTGGATCCGGCGGCAAATGATTTTGCCATGGTGCGTCTGCATGACGGTGTGACCACGATCCTGCCCGATACGGACGACGATCCCAACACCATCACCTTTTCCACGGATCGGTTTTCCGTTTATGCGATCATTTCCGGCCCCAAGGGCGCTTTTGACAGCTACAAGGCCGGCGTGAAAACCGCGGTGAAGGACAGCGTTCCCAAGACGGGCGACAGCATTCCTGCAGCGCTTCCTTTGGCAGCCGCAGCGTGCCTGTCCGCAGCAGCGATCGTTTCCAGAAAAAAGACGGTATAACTGCCGCAGTCTGTGAGAAGTAAAAAGGAACGGAGGAGAAGGGAGGATCCTTTCTCTTCCGTTTTTCACTTGGCGCAAAAAGTCACCAAAAAATAACGTGCGTTATATGAAAGCGGGGGATACGGTGCGCTGGAGGAGAGAGACCGGGAGGAAGGACAGCCCGGGGGAGAACGATCCACAGGAGGAACAAAAAAGGAACCGGAAGAAGGAACAGGCCCCTCTGCGGCAGACCCTGGCGGGGGCTTATCTCTTTTTGATCCTGGCGGTACTGCCCCTCTATACCCAGCATGGGTTTACCCTGATCGGGGAGGTCAAATATCTGTTTTTCCGAAATGTGTCGTTTCTGTTTCTGCTGCTGGGACTCCTTGCGGCTCTGGCGGAGAGAGAGAAGGGTGGCAGCAGCTCCCTCACGGATCGATGCGCGATCGGCTTCGGAGCGGCCAGTCTGCTGTCCGCGGCCTTAAGCCCCTATTCTGCGACGGCGCTCTGGGGGTTTCCCGGCTGGCACATGGGGGCGGTCACCCAGCTTCTGATGGTGTGGGGATATTTCCTGATCAGCAGGTGGTATGAGCGGGAGAGATGGGTGGAGCGGGGGATCCTGTTCTCCGCGTTCGCCGTAGCGCTTCTGGGGCTCCTGAATCGGTATGAGCTGGATCCCTTCGGTTTTTTTGACGGAATGGACTGGTTTTCCTGGAACCGGAGAAACCTGCTCTCCACCGTCGGGAACATCAACTGGTACTGCGGCTGCCTGTGTGTGACCGTGCCGCTCCTTCTCGCCTGCTATTGGGGGATGGAGGGAGGCGGGATGGGCCGCTTTTTCGCGGCGGTCTGCGCGTTTGTGGGTACGGATGCGCTGGTGCTCCAGGGGAGCGCCAGCGGCGGCGCGGCCCTGGCCGTGATCTATGGAGTGCTTTTCGCCGGCTCTCTGGGAGACCGGGAGCGGGAGCTTCGGGCGCTGGAGCTTCTGGCCATGCTGCCCGCGGGCTGTCTGCTCCTGACCCTGCAGACCCGGTTCCTGGATCAGACGATCCTGCTTCCAGAGGGGAGCGGGGTGCTGGAGGTGGTGATGGCCCCGGTTTGGCTTCCGGTGCTGCTTGTGCTGCTGTTGGCCTGGGGCGGTCTGCGGTATGCCGTGAGCCGGGGGCTTCCGTGGTATTATGACGGCGGGAAGGCGAGAAAATATCTGGTGTTATTTATTTTTCTGGCGTTGGGCGCAGCGGCGACCCTGTTCCTCCTCTGCCAGAGATCGGAGGAGTTCTGGAGGAGTCTTGGAGCGGTATCCTGGCTCCGGTTCGACGATCGATGGGGAGGCGAGCGAGGGTTTCTCTGGAGAAGGACGCTGGAGGTCTTTGGAAGCGGAGGCCCGGTGCGGCTGTTGTTTGGCGTGGGGCCCGACTGTTACGCGGAGCTGATGGAGCAGGGGGCGAAGCTGGCCATCCTTGTCAGCGGCCAGTGGGAAGGGGCTGTCTTTGAGAACGCCCACAATGAATGGCTGACCATGCTGATCAACGAGGGGCTGTTCGGGACGGTCTTTTACCTTGGATTTTTGGGGAGTGCCTTTGTCCGCTTTTTTGCCCGGTGCACGGGCCGGAGGGAAGGGGCGTCTTTGCAGATGGCGGGGGCGATGGCGCTGGCGGCCTATGGAACCCACGGTACCTTTAGTTTCCAGCAGGTGGTCTCCACACCGCTTCTCTTTTTGTTGATCGGCGTGTGCGAGGCGTCCTGCAGGCGGGAAAAAATCAAAACAGAGCAAAACGCTAAGGAAAAGGCGAACCGAAACAGAAGCGTAAAGAAACAATCAAGAGACGGCAAACAGGAAAGGAAAAGGAAACAGTGGAAGATCATTTGCGGAAGATAAGAGAATTCCTGTCGCGGAACAGGAGAAGGGTTCTGGCGGGCGGACTGGCGCTGGCCGGCCTTGCCATCGTGGCGTGGATGACCGTAGAATTTTACTGGTCGGAAAAGGAATCGGAGGCCAGAGTGGAGGAGCTGCGTCTGCAGATGGCGGAGATGACCAAAGAGATTCCGGATCGGGAAGAAGAATCCGGCGGGAGCGGGACGGCCGTGGAGACGGAGTCGGAGGAGACGGTGCCCAACCCCTACGCGGAGCTCTTTGCCCGGAATGAGGACATGGCGGCCTGGCTCGTCGTAGATGGGACGGTCATCGATTACCCCGTGATGCAGACGATGGAGGACGAAAACTATTATCTGGAGCGGGATTTCGACGGGAACGCGGACAAATCCGGGTGCCTGATCCTGGATACGGACAGCTCTCTGGAGGCGGAGGGGACGACCAATCTGATCATCCATGGGCACAATATGAAGGCCGGTACCATGTTCGGCAGCCTGACCGACTATGAGTCGGAGGACTACTGCCGGGAGCACAGCCATATAACGCTCTACACGGAAACAGAGGCCAGACAGTACGAGGTGATCGCCGTCTTTCGGAGCCAGGTGTACTATCCGGACGATCAGGTGTTTAAGTATTACAATTTCTTCCGGGCATCCACGGAGGAGGAATTCCACTACTTTTACGACAACATCAAGAAGCTCTCCCTGTACGATACCGGAGTGACCGCCCAGCTGGGGGATTCCTTCCTGACGCTCTCCACCTGCGCCTACCACGTGGAGGACGGGCGGTTTGTGGTGGTGGCCAGGGAAGTGTCCCGGGGACCAAAATTTTCTTGACAAAAGCCGGTGTCCTATACTACTATAAGTATCAGTGAAAAGGCTGTGAGGAAAAGGAGTACGCGGAGGGCGCCCTACCAGAGAGGAAGGCCGGCTGCTGAAAGGTGTTCTTAGGGAGCGCCGCGGAAAGTGGTTTCTGAGCCGGGGGCTGAAAAGCGGGACGGGATGATTTTAATAACACCCGTCATAAAAAAGTAAGCCCGCCCGTGGGGCCCACGTTATCGGGTCAAAAGGAGGCAGCGTTTGCTGTGAAAAAAGGTGGTACCGCGTCTGTGACGCCCTTTGCGGAGAGATTTCGCAGGGGGCGTTTTAGTTTGATGGTTTTGCGTCTGTGAGCCGCGGGCCGACTGAGAAAATAACACACGTCACGAAACAGAGAGGAGAACAGTATGAGCAAGGAACTGGCAAAGACATATGACCCCAAGGGCATAGAGGACAGGCTGTATCAAAAATGGCTGGACAAAAAATATTTTCACGCGGAGGTGGATCCCAACCGGAAACCCTTTACCATCGTGATCCCGCCTCCCAACATCACGGGACAGCTTCACATGGGGCACGCCCTGGACAACACCATGCAGGACATCCTCATCCGGTTTAAGCGGATGCAGGGTTACAACGCCCTCTGGCAGCCCGGCACGGATCACGCCAGCATCGCCACGGAGGTGCGGATCATCGAAAAGCTGAAGGAGGAGGGCATCGACAAACACGATCTGGGGCGCGAAAAGTTTCTGGAGAGGGCCTGGGACTGGAAGAAGGAGTATGGCGGACGCATTATTTCCCAGCTCAAGAAGCTGGGCTCCTCCTGCGACTGGGACCGGGAGCGCTTCACCATGGACGAGGGCTGCAACCGGGCGGTCACGGAAGTGTTTGTGAAGATGCACAAGAAGGGCTATATCTACAAGGGGGCCCGCATCATCAACTGGTGCCCCGTGTGCAACACCTCCATCTCCGACGCGGAGGTGGAATACCAGGAGCAGGCCGGGCACTTCTGGCACATCAAGTACCCCCTGATCGGGGAGGACGGAAAGCCCAGCGACACGGAGTTCCTTACCTTTGCCACCACCCGGCCGGAGACCATGCTGGGAGATACCGCGGTGGCCATCCATCCCGATGACGAGCGCTATCAGCACCTGATCGGACGGAAGGTGCTTCTGCCCATCGTGAACCGGGTGATCCCCATTGTGACGGACTCCTACGTGGACCGGGAGTTTGGGACCGGCGTGGTAAAGATCACCCCGGCCCACGACCCCAACGACTTTGAGGTGGGAAAGCGCCATGACCTTCCCATTGTGAACATTATGAACGACGACGCCACCATCAACGAGAACGGCGGCCGGTACGCGGGCATGGACCGCTATGAGGCGAGAAAGGCCATTGTGGAGGAGCTGGACCGGGAAGGGCTTTTGGTGAAGATCGAGGACCACGTGCACAATGTGGGGACCCACGACCGCTGCAAGACCACCATTGAGCCGCTGGTGAAGGAACAGTGGTTCGTGCGGATGGACGAGCTGATCAAGCCCGCCAGGGAAGCGGTGAAGAACGGGGAGATCAAGCTGATCCCCGAGCGCATGGAAAAGACGTATTTCAACTGGACGGACAATATCCGCGACTGGTGCATCTCCAGGCAGCTCTGGTGGGGCCACCGCATTCCCGCTTACTACTGCGATGCCTGCGGGGAAGTGGTAGTGGCGGCGGAGGCGCCCCATGTGTGCCCCAAGTGCGGGGGGACGGCCTTTACCCAGGATCCCGACACCCTGGACACCTGGTTTTCCTCCGCCCTGTGGCCCTTTGAGACGCTGGGATGGCCGGATCAGACGGAGGATCTGAAGTATTTCTATCCCACGGACGTGCTGGTGACCGGGTACGATATCATTTTCTTCTGGGTCATCCGCATGATCTTCTCCGGGTATGAGCAGATGGGGGAGCGGCCCTTTAAGACCGTGCTCTTCCACGGGCTGGTGCGGGACAGCCAGGGGCGAAAGATGTCCAAATCCCTGGGGAACGGCATC
>CANPWJ010000092.1 GCA_947584035.1 uncultured Acetatifactor sp.
GGGCTGTGCTCCGTTCGCCAGCCACTTCTTTGCCAGCTCCTCATTGATCTTGAAGGTGCTGGGATCGGTGGAGGGATCGTAGGTGCCGATCTCCTCGATGAATCTGCCGTCTCTGGGAGAACGGGAATCCGCCACAATGATCCTGTAGTAAGGAGCCTTCTTCTGTCCCATTCTTCTCAATCTGATCTTTACTGCCATTTCTTTTTCCTCCATTTTTTAAATGATTGTGTTGTATATTGGATAAGAACTTCTCCCTGGTATCCGGTGAAAGTCCATATCTGCAAACCACTGTGCCGCAAAAACGTCCGCCCCGCGGCCCCGGCCTTCCTCTAAAAGGGGAATTTCCCTCCCCCCATGCCGGGCAAGCCTCCCATGAGTCCGCGGCCCCGTTTCCCGCTGCCAAACTGCTTCATCATCTTCTGGCTCTGCTCAAACTGCTTGATAAAGCGGTTTACCACCGCGATATCCACCCCGGCACCCCCGGCGATACGGTGCTTTCTCCTGGGGTTCAAGAGCTTGGGATTGCGCCGCTCCTCCACCGTCATGGAGAGCACGATGGCTTCCATGTGCTTGAGCTGCTTCTCATCGATCATGGACTCCAGGTCGCCGGCCTTGATCCCCATGCCGGGCAGCATACGCAGGATGCTGGACAGTCCGCCCATATTGCGCATCTGCTTCATGCTCTCCAGATAATCCTCGAAGTCAAACTTGCCCTTCTTCATGCGGCCCGCCATCTGACGGCCCTTCTCCTCGTCCAGATCGATGCTCTGCTGGGCCTTGTCGATCAGGGAGAGCACATCTCCCATGCCCAGGATCCGGCTTGCCATGCGGTCGGGATAAAACTGCTCCAGGTCGGAGAGCTTCTCACCCATGCTCACAAAGAGGATGGGACGCCCCGTCACGGCCTTGATGGAGAGCGCCGCACCGCCGCGGGTATCGCCGTCCATCTTGGAGAGCACCACGCCGTCCACGCCGACCTTCTCGTCAAATTCCTTTGCCACGTTCACAGCGTCCTGTCCGGTCATGGCGTCCACCACCAAAAGCGTCTGGTGCACCTGCACGTTCGCCTTGATCTCCTGCAGCTCCCGCATCATGTCCTCGTCTATGTGGAGCCGCCCGGCAGTATCCAGGATCACCACGTTGTGGCCATTTCGCTCCGCGTAGGCCACCGCCTCCCGTGCGATCTCCACCGGGCTGTGGTCCGTCCCCATGGAAAAGACCTCCACACCCTGCTTTTCCCCGTTGATCTTCAACTGTTCGATCGCCGCGGGCCGGTACACGTCACAGGCCACCAGCAGGGACTTCTTCCCTCTGGTCTTGAGCTTGCCCGCGATCTTGGCGGTGGCGGTCGTCTTGCCGGCGCCCTGCAGACCCGCCATCATAATGACGGTGACTGCCTTGCCGGGCTGCATGGCGATCTCGGTGGTCTCACTCCCCATGAGAGCGACCATCTCTTCATTCACGATCTTAATAACCATCTGGCCGGGATTGAGGCCGTTCATCACATCCTGGCCGATCGCCCGCTCCTCCACCGTCCGGACAAACTGCTTCACCACCTTGAAGTTGACGTCCGCCTCTAAAAGCGCCATCTTGACTTCCTTCAGTGCTGCCTTGACATCCTCCTCCGTGAGGCGGCCCTTGCTGCGCAGATTCCGAAATACATTCTGTAGTTTGTCCGTCAAGCTCTCAAATGCCATCTGCCACTCCTCACCATTCCTTCATAAGCTCTTCCGAAAGGCTGCGGATACGCTCCATGCGCGCCCGCCAGTCCGCCTTTTGCAGCCCCTCCTCCGCCGAAGATCCCCCGGCAGCCTCTGCGGCTTCCTCTGGCATCGCTCCTCCGGTCAGGGCAACGATCTGTGCGATCTTCTTTCTGGCCGCGGAAAACCGTTCCACCAGATGAAGCTTGCTCTCATAGTCCTGAAGGATCCGGTCGCACCGTTTCACCAGGTCGTGCACTCCCTGTCTGCTGATCCCCTGCTCCTGCGCGATCTCGCCCAGAGACAGGTCCTCAAATACGACGCCCTCATAGACATTCCGCTGATGCGGCGTCAGGAGCTCCCCGTAGAAATCATACAGGAGCGCCCGCTCAAAAATTCTGTCCATATCCCTTCTCCTGCGGAAGCCCCGCGGCGTTCCGCACCGGTGCAAAAAAACACACCTTGTGTATCATACACCAGGTGCGATAGGGTGTCAAGTATTTTTTCTTGTCAGTTGGATGTGCCGTGCCGATATGTACCGCTTCGGCAGAAAGCGCCTTATACCTCCGGCCACACCCGGATCAGCAGAATCCGTCCCTCCCGCACGGACACGCTGGCCGTGGAGCCGGGAAGCACCTCGTTGCTGACGCCATACTGATATTCGCAGGTGATCTCCGCGTCCTGAAGCGGGAATTTCGCATGTTCGATCCGGATCCCCCGGGCGGTCCCGAACAGGTTCAGGACGGAAAAATAGGCGAAGGAATCCGCGATCAGCGCCTTCTTTCCGGATACGATCTCCATCTCGGAGTAATCGTCCAAAAGCAGCGCCCGCTTCCCCAGGGAGTCTAAGAACAGGAGCAGGGACACGTTGCAGAGCGTATGATCCAACCGCTCCCCCGCGGCTCCCAGCAGAAGAAAGTCCTCAAAGCCGCGGCGAAGCGCCTCCTTCACCGCAAACACCGTATCGGTATCGTCCTTCTCCCGGGGCAGCGCGATCACCTCCGCCTCCCCGGCGGGCCTGGGGTACGAGTCGAAATCCCCGACAATCAGATGCGGCCGGATCCCCAGCGCTTCCCGGTGGCGGAGCCCGCTGTCACAAAACAGATAAAAATCATCCTCCCGCAGATACTGCCGGATCTTCTCGGTCCTCCGTATCCCGGCACCTCCGATCACAACGCATCTTCTCAATCTCGTCCCTCCCTGTCAGGCTGCCGCACCTGCCCCTCTGCCGGAGCCGCCCGGCCGCTCTCACAGCTCCTCCTCAAACATATCCTTGTACCCCTCCCCGTAGATCTCCGTGGCGGAGGAGACGATCAGAAAGGCGCTCGGATCCTCCTCCTTTACGATCTCCTCCGCCCGGGGAAACAGCTGCTTTCTCAGCACACAGAGGATGACCCGCTTGTCCTTTTTGCTGTAGGCTCCCTCTCCGCGGATATAGGTGACGCCAATATTCAGATCCCGCAGGATACGCCCGGCGATCTCCTGGGAGCGGTCCGTGATGACATAGATCATCTTTGCCCCGTCCCTTCCGTAGAGCACCAGATCCAATACGTGGGAGGTAATGTATACCACCAGCCCCGCGTAGAGGGCCCTGTCCACATCCCGGAATAAAAGCGCTGAAAGGCTGACCACCACAATGTCCAGCACCAGGAACAAAAACCCGGTCTTGAGGTGGGGGACCTTGAGCCGGATCACCTTGACGATGATATCCATGCCCCCGGTAGTCGCCCCCGCCTTAAAGGTCCAGCCCAGCGCGAGAGCGATCAGGATCCCTCCGGCCAGCGCCGCCAGCAGCGGATCCTCCGTCAGCGCCCCCACCGGCGACAGCAGGTTGGTAAAGAAAGAGATGGCCACCGTGCAGTAGAGGGTGGACACAATGAAACGCGCCCCAAATTTCCAGGTGCCCAGAAGCAGGATGGGGATGTTCAGAAGCAGGATCCAGGTCCCCGTGGGGAACCCGACCGTCCGGTTCAACAGAATGGAGATACCGGTCACTCCGCCGGGTGCCAGAGAATTGGGATCCAGAAAGAGACTGATGGCCGCCGCGTAGAGGAACGCGGCCAGGGTGATGACCAGATAATTCCCAATCATGGTCAGAGCGCTTCCCCGTCCTTGACGGCGTTTTCCCACATCGCGCTCTCCCGCGCCGCCGCGCTCCTGCTCACCAGCGTCTGCCAACCGCTTCCCCATGTCCATTCGCCCTGCCTTTCCGGAAACCAGCGCGCCTTTGGGCGCACGGCTCGTTCTCTTAGGGTCTCCATCGGACAGGAAATTATGCGGTTCAAAACGTCAGAGGCTTCTCAAATATTGGTGCGCACCAGCTTGGGCTTGTAGCCCTTCCGCTCCAGGGCGCCCATAATCTCGCTCTTGTGCTCCGTTCCAAACGCCTCCAGGGTAATGCGCAGCTCTACCGCCGCGTTGCGGTTGATGGACACAAACTGGTTGTGCTCCAGCTTAATGACATTTCCGTTGGCCTCCGCGATAACAGACGACACGCGTGTCAACTCGCCGGGCTTATCCGGCAGGAGCACGGACACCGTGAAGATCCTGTCTCGCAGGATCAATCCCTGCTGTACCACGGAGGACATGGTGATCACATCCATATTGCCGCCGCTTAAGATGGAAACCACCTTCTTGTCTCTGGCCGTCAGGTGCTTCAGGGCCGCCACAGTGAGAAGGCCCGAGTTCTCCACCACCATCTTGTGATTCTCCACCATGTCCAAAAAGGCTACCACCAGCTCCTCGTCGTCCACGGTGATGATGTCGTCCAGATTTTTTTGCAGATAGGGGAAAAGCAGGGTCCCGGGCGTCTTTACCGCCGTGCCGTCGGCGATGGTGCTGACGGAAGGCAGCGTGGTCACCTTGCCGTTTTTCAAGGATTCCTGCATACAGTTCGCCCCCGACGGCTCCACGCCGATCACCTGGATCTTCGGATTTAAAAGCTTGGCCAGCGTGGACACGCCTGTGGCCAGGCCGCCGCCTCCGATCGGCACCAGGATGTAATCCACCAGGGGAAGCTCCTTCACGATCTCCATGGCGATGGTCCCCTGTCCGGTGGCCACCGTCAGATCGTCGAAGGGATGGATGAAGGTATAGCCGTATTCTTCTGCCAGCTCATAGGCCTTTGCGCACGCCTCGTCGTACACGTCCCCGCTCAGGACCACCTCCGCACCGTAGTTCTTTGTGCGGTTCACCTTGATCAGCGGCGTGGTGGTGGGCATCACAATCGTCGCCCCTGCCCCGTAGCACTTGGCGGCATAGGCAACGCCCTGCGCATGGTTGCCGGCGGACGCGGTGATCAGGCCCTTGGCCCGCTCCTCCTCGGACAGGGTGCTGATCTTGTAGTACGCTCCCCGCAGCTTGTATGCGCCGGTAAACTGCATATTCTCCGGCTTCAAATACACCTTGTTGCCCGTCTGTCCGCTGAAATAGTCACTGTACACCAGCTTGGTCTCCAGGGTGACACGCCGCACCACCTCGCTGGCCTCCTCAAACTTTTCAAGCGTCAACATTTCCTCTGCCATTTCCTCATCCTTCTTTCTATGGTTTTCTTCTTTCTATGCTTTTCTTCTTTCTATGCTTTTCTTCTTTCCTGTGCTTTTCTTCTTTCCTGTGCTTTTCTTCTTTCCTATGCTTTTCCTCATTCCTGCTCTATCTCAAAGAGCGCGTCCACGAACTCATCCGAACGGAATTTCTGCAGGTCGTCGATGGTCTCTCCCACGCCGATGTATTTCACCGGCACATGGAGCTCCGACTGGATGGCCACCGCGATGCCTCCCTTGGCGGTGCCGTCCATCTTGGTGAGCACAATTCCGGTGAGATCGGCCACCTCCCCGAACTCTCTGGCCTGTACCATGGCGTTCTGCCCGGTGGTGCCGTCCAGCACGATCAGGTTCTCCCGGTGGGCGCCGGGAAACTCCCGGTCAATAATGCGGTTCATCTTCTTGAGCTCCTCCATCAGGTTCCGCTTGTTGTGAAGCCGTCCCGCCGTATCGATGAGCAGCACGTCCACTCCCCGGGCCTTGGCGGCATTCACCGCGTCGTAGACCACACTGGCGGGATCCGCGCCTTCATTTCCACCGATCATCGGGACATCCGCCCGTTTCGCCCACTCTGCCAGCTGGTCCCCGGCGGCCGCCCGGAACGTGTCCGCGGCGGCGATCAGCACCTTTCTTCCGTTCCCCTTCAGCTTCCCCGCGAGCTTTCCCACCGTGGTCGTCTTGCCCACGCCGTTCACGCCTATGACCATAATGACGGACTGCTCCTTCTCAAAGTCATAGGCGGCCTCGTCCACGCTCATCTGCTCCTTGATGCTGTCGATCAGAAGCTGCTTGCACGCGGAGGGCTCCTTGATGTGCTGCTCCTTTACCTGCTGCCGCAGCCGCTCTACGATCTGAGCGGTGGCGTTTACGCCGATATCGCCCATGATCAGGATCTCCTCCAGCTCCTCATAGAAATCATCATCGATGGAGGAAAAACCGCTGAACACCGAGTCGATTCCCCGCACAATATTTTCTCTGGTCTTGCTGAGCCCCGCCTTCAGCCTGGCAAAGAAGCTTTTCTTCTCCTCCGCCGGCTCTTCGGGCTCCTCCTCATCCAGTCCTCGAAACAACCCCCAGTCATTCTCTTCCATATCTTCCCCCATTTCCGCGCCGCCCTCTCCGTGTGGCCCCGGCGGCGCTTTTTGTCAGCCACATCCCGCTCCATCTCAATCTCCATCTCAATCGTCCGGTTAATCGTCCAGTTCCTTGTCGATCAGGTTGACGCTCACCAGCGTAGACACACCCTTCTCCTGCATGGTGATCCCGTAGAGCCTGTCCACCTGCTCCATGGTCCCTCTTCGGTGCGTGATCACGATAAACTGCGTGTTTTTGGTCAGCTTATGTAAGTACTTGGCAAAGCGCCCCACATTGGAATCGTCCAGGGCCGCCTCGATCTCGTCCAGCAGACAGAACGGCGACGGCTTCAGGTTCTGGATCGCAAACAGAAGGGCGATGGCCGAGAGCGCCTTCTCTCCTCCGGAGAGCTGCATCATATTCTGGAGCTTTTTTCCCGGCGGCTGCGCGATGATGCGGATGCCCGCCTCCAGGATGTCCTCGCCCTCCATCAGCTCCAGCGTCCCCTTGCCGCCTCCGAACAGCTCCTTGAACACCTTGTCAAACTCCCGGTTGATCTCGGCAAATTTGTCGGTGAACTGTCTGCGCATGGCGGTGTCCAGCTCCTCGATGATATTCTCCAGGGTTTTCTCCGCCTCCACCAGATCGTCGCGCTGTGTTTTCAGGAAGGTGTAGCGCTCCATCAGGTTCCGGTAATCCTCGATGGCGTTGACATTGACGTCCCCCAGCTTCCGGATCTGCTCCTTCAGGGAAGCGATCTCCCGCTTCATGGCGGGCAGGTCGTCCAGCTCCTCGTTCCGCAGGGACGCCGCGTCGCTTAAGGTGATCTCATACTCGTCCCACATGTAGTTGATCTGGGCTTCGACGGTCTCCTCCAGCTTCTCCTTCTGGGCGTTCAGACGGTAGACCTCCTTGTCCAGGGAATTCATCTGTTCGGACAGCTGTTCCCTGCTCTGGAAGAAATTCTTCTGCTTCGCGGAAAGCTCCTCCTTCCGCTCCACATTCTCCTTCAGCTTCCGCTCCGACTCGTTCTGCGCGTCGAAGGATGCGGCAATGGTTTTCTCCAGCTCCGTGATGTTCTGCTTCTTTCGCTCCACCTCGGCGGCGTTTTCCGCCAGAGCCGTGAGGATCTCGCTCAGCTCCGCCCGGCTCCGCTCCATCTCCCCGTCGATACGGTCGATATTGGCCTGTTTAAAATTCTGCGCCTGAAGCATGGTCTCCACCTTCAGGTCCCACTCGGCCACCTTGCCGGCCGCCTCCGTCTCCTGGACGCGGTTCTCCTCCAGTTCCCTCTGAAACAGAAGGATCTGCTCCTGGGTGGTCTGCTCCAGCTTTTCACTGTCTGCCAGATCCCGCTGCGCGTTTTCCTTGCCTTCGCGGATCTCCCGGATCTGTTCCTCGATCTCCTGCTGCTCTCCCCGCAGGGACTGGCTGCTCTCGATCCCTTCCTCCATCCGCTCTCTTGCCTGGCTGATATTCAGCCGGGCCGTATTCTGCTGGATGGATTTCTTCTGGATATCGCTCTTTAACGTCTCCACATCCACGCGGAGCTGGTTCCTCGTATTTTTGATCCGCTCGATCTCCTGATCGTTTCCCTCGATCGCCTTCTGCAGCTTTCGGACCCGCTTTTCCAGCTCCTCGATCTCGCGCCGCCGGCTGAGGAGATTGCTGTTGTTTTTGAACGCGCCGCCGCTGATGGCTCCCCCGGGTACCAGAAGCTCTCCCTCCAGCGTGACCATGCGGATGCCGTAGTCAAACTTTCGGGCGATCTTTACCGCGTTGTCCACATGGTCTACCACCACGATGCGTCCCAGCATGGCTTTGGCTACGTTTCGGTACTTCCCCTCAGTCTCCACCAGCTCGTCCGCCATGCCGATAACGCCCGGCTCCTTCAGGGCGTCCGGATTCTTGAATTCCTGAGGGTGCCGGACGCTGGTGAGCGGCAGGAAGGTGGCGCGTCCCAGCCGGTTGGTCTTGAGGAAGCCGATCATCTTCTTGGCCGTCTCCTCATCCTCCGTGACAATGTTCTGGATATTGCCCCCCAGCGCGGTCTCGATGGCCGTCTCATACGTTCTGTCCACCTTGATGATATCCGCCACCACGCCGATAATGCCCTTCTCCCGGTCCTTCTGCTCCATGACTTTCTTGACGCTGCCGCCGTATCCCTCGTAGCGCTCCGTCAGATTGGACAGGGCCTCCAGCCGGGACCTCTCCTGATGGAACAGGGCCTGGTTCTCCCGCAGCTTTGCGTCCTCCGCGGCAAGCCTCTCCCTGCACCCTCCCCGCTC
>CANPWJ010000093.1 GCA_947584035.1 uncultured Acetatifactor sp.
GGAAAAACAATCTATTTTGAGTGTACCAGCGGGATCAGCGGCGACATGACGGTGGCGGCGCTCCTGGATCTGGGGGCCCATGAGACGGTCCTGCGGGAGGCCATCGACAGCCTTCCCCAGGAGGGGTTCCAGGTGCGGATCGGACGCGTAAAAAAAGCCGGGATCGACTGCTGTGATTTTCAGGTGGAGCTGGACGCGGAGCACGAGAACCACGACCATGATATGGATTATCTGTACGGACATGAGCACAGCCATGAGCATGACCACGAGCATGACCATACCCACGACCATGACCATGATCCTGGCGCGGAGTGTCAGTGCAGCCACGAGCACGACCACGGCTCGGAGCACCATACCCACGACCATGACCACCCCTACACCCACGTCCATGCACACCGGGGGATGGCAGAGATCCGGTCGATCCTGCGGGCGGCGCATATGACGGAGCGGGCCCGCCGCACGGCGGAGCGCATTTTTGAGATCCTGGCGGAGGCGGAGTCCAGGGCGCACAATGTGCCGGTGGAGGAAGTGCATTTTCACGAGGTAGGGGCCATCGACTCGATTGTGGACATTGTGGCGGCGGCCGTCTGCCTGGACGATCTGGATGTGACGGAGGTGATCGTTCCAAAGCTCTGCGAGGGCCGGGGAACGGTGCGGTGCCAGCACGGGATCCTGCCCGTCCCGGTTCCGGCCACCGCCAATATTGCGGCCAAATACGGGCTGGCGCTGGAGCTGACGGAGGTTTCCGGGGAGCTGGTGACGCCCACCGGGGCCGCCATCGTGGCGGCTGTCCGGACCTCAGACCGGCTGCCGGGGCCTGTGAAGATCCTGGGGATCGGTCTGGGAGCGGGGAAGCGGAGCTATGAACGCCCCGGCATCCTGCGCGCCATGTGGCTGGATGTGCCCAGGGAGGAACAGGAGCGGATCTGTAAGCTGGAGAGCAACATCGACGACTGCAGCGGGGAAGCTTTGGGGTTTGTGGCGGAGCGGCTGTTTGCGGCGGGTGCCAGAGATGTCTACTACACCCCCGCTTACATGAAGAAAAACCGCCCTGCCTGGGTGCTGAACGTGCTCTGCGCAGAGGAGGATATCCGCTCCCTGGAGCAGATTATCTTCCGGGAGACCACGACCATCGGCATCCGGAGGGTGGCCATGGAGCGCACCTGTCTGAAGCGGGAGCAGCGGACGGTGCAGACGCCTTACGGGGAGGCGCAGATCAAGGTGTGCTGGCTGGACGGGGAACAGCGGTTCTATCCGGAGTACGAGAGTGTGGCCCGCATCTGCAGAGAACAGGGGCTTCCCTACGGACAGGTGTACCGGATGCTGGAGGAAGCTTCCCGGGAATGCTAAAATTTTTATAAATCCGCTTTGGAGCCCTTGACAGCGACGGGGCTCCAAGGGTAATATATATGTTTGATAGCGAACAGTTCACATGTGAACAAAGGTCCGCCTCCCGACGGGAGGCGCCGCACGCCGCGGCAGAATGTGAGGGAACATGGGGGAGAATGGGAATCGGATCGGTTTTAGTGTGCACCGTCTGAGCGCTACGATGAAGCGTGTCCTGGACGCCCGCGTAAAGAGCGCGGGGGTGGACGAGGTGACTCTGATGCACGGCTGGATCATCAAGTATCTGTATGAGAACCGGGATCACGATGTGTATCAGAAGGACATCGAGAAGCACTGTTGCGTGGGCCGCTCCACCGTCACCAACATCATTCAGCTGATGGAGAAGAAGGGGCTGATCCGCCGGGAGGCCGTGGAGAACGATGCCAGGCTCAAGAAGGTAGTCCTGACGCCCAAGGGGCTGCGGAACAATGAGGCCATCGAGGAGGCCATCGTCACCATGAACCGGGAGATGACGGAAGGGATCGCGCCGGAGGACCTTGAGATCTTTGTGCGGGTGGCACAGAAAATGTTCGACAATATACAGGAAAGGTTGAAGGAATGACATGGTAAAACGGATTTTGCAGGAAGTGAAGGAGTACAGAGCCGCTTCCATCGCAACTCCCATCTGGATGATCGTGGAGGTGCTGATGGAGATGGTGATTCCCTACCTGATGGCGTCCATTATCGACGAGGGTGTTGAAAAGAGCGATATGGGACATATCTTTCAGGTGGGCGGTGTGATGATCGTCGTGGCTCTGATCGGCCTTCTGGGAGGACTGATGGGGGCACGGTACGGGGCGAAGGCATCCACCGGGCTTGCCAGGAATCTGAGAGAGAGCATGTTTGCGAAGATCCAGACCTTCTCTTTTGCAAACATTGACAAATTCAGCACGGCCGGACTGGTGACCCGGCTGACCACGGATGTGACCAACATCCAGAACGCCTATCAGATGGTGCTGCGCATGATGATGCGCGCGCCGGCCAGTATGATCTGCGCGTTAGCCATGGCGTTTATCATCAACGGGCGGATCGCCAGCATCTATCTGATCGCGGTGATCCTTCTGGCGATCGTGCTGTATTTTATCATTAGCAACGCCACGGCGTACTTTAAACAGGCGTTTCCCAAGTACGACGCCTTAAACGCCTCCGTACAGGAGAACGTGTCCGCCATCCGCGTGGTGAAGGCCTATGTGCGCGAGGAGGAGGAGACCGATAAATTCAAGCAGGCCAGCGGCAATATCTACAAGATCTTCGTCAAGGCGGAGAAGAATGTCATCGCAAACATGCCGGTCATGCAGTTTACGGTCTATACCTGCATCATCCTGATCAGCTGGATCGGGGCGAAGATGATCGTAGGGAGCCAGCTCACCACCGGCGAGCTGATGAGCCTTCTGACCTACTGCATGAATATCCTGATGAACCTGATGATGCTGTCCATGGTGTTTGTGATGATCTCCATGAGCACCGCCAGCATGGAGCGTGTCTGCCAGGTGCTGAACGAGGAGAGCGACCTGAAGAATCCGGAGCATCCCATCCGGGAGGTTGCGGACGGCAGCATCGTCTTTCAGGATGTGGCATTTTCCTATCATCAGAAGTACGGCGGGGAGCCCGTGCTGAAGGATATCAATCTGGATATCAAATCCGGCGAGACCATCGGGATCCTGGGCGGCACCGGCAGCGCCAAGACCTCCCTGGTAAACCTGATCAGCCGGCTGTACGATGTGTCCGAGGGCCGGATCCTGGTGGGCGGGCACGATGTGAGGGACTATGACATGGAAGTCCTGCGCAACCAGGTGGCCGTGGTGCTCCAGAAGAACGTGCTGTTCTCCGGAAGCATCTATGAGAACCTGCGCTGGGGCAACAAGGACGCCACCGATGAAGAGTGCCGGGAGGTCTGCAGGATGGCCTGTGCGGACGAATTTATCAACCGGTTTCCGGACGGCTACAACACGCGTATTGAGCAGGGAGGAAACAATGTGTCCGGCGGACAGAAGCAGCGCCTGTGTATCGCCAGGGCCCTGCTGAAGAAGCCGAAGATCCTGATCCTGGACGACAGCACCAGCGCCGTGGACACCGCCACGGACGCGAAGATCCGGAAAGCCTTCCGGGAGGAGATCCCGGGCACCACCAAGCTGATCATCGCGCAGAGGATCTCCAGTATTCAGGACGCGGACCGCATCCTGGTCCTGGACGACGGAAAGATCAATGGGTTTGGAACCCATGAGGAGCTGCTTGCAGACAACGAGATCTATCGCGAGGTATACGAGTCCCAGACCGGAGGCTCGGGAGATTTTGACGAAAAGGAGGCGGATTGATATGCCAGGACCCAGAGGGGCGCTGGGGAGACCCAAGCCGAAGGTAGAGAACCCGGGAAAGCTGTTTGTGCGCATTATGGCATATGTCTTTCGCTTTTACAGGGTGCCCTGCTGTTTCGTACTGTTGTTTATTGTCCTCGGCGTGCTGGCGAACGTCCAGGGGATGCTGTTTACCAAGAACCTGATCGACGACTATATCACGCCCTACCTGCTGACGGATCACCCGGATTTTACGCCGCTTGCCCATGCCATCGCGCGGGTGGCCGTGTTCTATCTGATCGGCGTGGTCTCAAACTATACCTACAGCCGCATTATGGTCAATGTGACCCAGGGCGTGCTGATGAACATCCGGAACGAGCTCTTTGAGCGCATGGAAAAGCTGCCCATCCGGTACTTTGACACCCATGCCCACGGCGATATCATGTCCGTGTACACCAACGATATCGACACCCTGCGCCAGATGATCAGCCAGAGTATTCCCCAGTGCATCAACAGCGCGTTTACCATTGTCAGCGTGTTTGTCAGCATGTTGATCCTGAGTATCCCCATGACGCTGATCACGCTGGTCATGGTGGGCTTCATGCTGGTCTGCACCCGGTTCGCGGCGGGCAGGAGCAGCCGCTATTTCCTGGAGCAGCAGAAGAATCTGGGCGCCGTGAACGGTTACATCGAGGAGATGATGGAGGGGCAGAAGGTGGTCAAGGTATTCTGCCACGAGGAGGAGAGCAAGGCGCGCTTTAAGGAGCTGAACGATGCGCTCTATCACAGTGCGGACCGGGCCAACACCTTCGTCAATACCCTGGGGCCCATCAACGCCCAGCTGGGCAATCTGAGCTATGTGGTGTGCGCCATCGCGGGAGGCGCCCTGGCCCTGAACAATGTGGGCGGCTTCACCGTGGGCGCCCTGGCCAGCTTCCTGGCGCTGAACCGGAGCTTCAACATGCCGATCAACCAGGTCAGCCAGCAGTTCAACGCCATCGTCATGGCGCTGGCGGGCGCGGACCGGATCTTCCGGATGATGGACGAGGAGGCGGAGACGGACAACGGCTACGTGACGCTGGTCCATGTGAAGGAGGTAGGCGGAAAGCTGGTGGAAAACGAGACCCGCACCGGGCGGTGGGCGTGGAAGCACACGCACCAGGCCGACGGCTCCGTGGAGTACAAGGAGCTGCGGGGAGACGTGGTGTTCGACGGGGTGGATTTCGGCTACAACCCGGATAAGATCGTGCTCCACGATGTAAAGCTGTACGCGGAGCCGGGACAGAAGATCGCCTTTGTGGGCTCCACCGGAGCCGGCAAGACCACCATCACCAATCTGATCAATCGGTTCTACGATATTCAGGACGGCAAGATCCGTTACGACGGGATCAATATCAACAAGATCAAGAAAGCGGATCTGCGCCGCTCTCTGGGGATCGTATTGCAGGATACCCATCTCTTTACCGGCACGATCATGGAGAACATCCGCTTCGGCAACCTGAATGCCACCGACGGGGAAGTGATCGCGGCGGCAAAGCTGGCCAATGCGGACGGATTTATCCGCAGACTGCCGGCGGGGTATGATACCATGCTGACCGGAGACGGGGCCAACCTAAGCCAGGGGCAGAGACAGCTGCTGGCGATCGCCCGGGCGGCGGTGGCGGATCCTCCGGTGCTGATCCTGGATGAGGCCACCAGTTCCATCGATACCCGGACGGAGCGCATCGTGCAGGAGGGGATGGATCACCTGATGGCGGGCAGGACGACCTTCGTCATCGCGCACAGGCTCTCCACCGTCAAAAATTCCGACTGCATCATGGTGCTGGAGCAGGGGCGCATCATCGAGCGGGGCACGCACGACCAGCTGATCGAGGAAAAGGGAAAATATTATCAGCTGTACACAGGAAACGCTATTGGCGGCTGACCTTAAAAACGAAGGGCTGCTCACCGGATCTTCCGGCGGGCAGCTCTTCGTTTTGGATTATTTCGGATCGTCTCGGATCGTCTCGGGTCGTTTTGGGCTGGGAATGGACAGCGCGGTTCGTCTGCGCCTTCCCCTGCGGTCAGTGTTTCGGGGCGGGAGCCTGGTTTCCGCCGCAGACGCGGTCGATGGTGCCGCGGATCTTGTCCCGTACCAGCGCGGCGATTTCCACAGAGGTCATTTCCTTGTAATCGTCATAGTAGAGCGGCTCCAGAAAATGCACCTGCGTGGTCACCGGGCGGATCGAGTTGACGCCGAAAGGCCTGTAGGACTCGATCAGCGCCACCGGAACAATGGGGCTTCTGGACTTGATGGCACACTTGAAGGCGCCGGGGAGAAAGTCCTGGACGGCGTTTCGGTTGTGAAAATAACCGCCCTCCGGGAAGATGATGTAGCGCCTTCCGGACTTTACCTGCTCGATCACCTCCAGGATCGTTTTCATCTGGGTTTTCATGCTGGACTTGTCCAGCCGGCTCCCCTTGAGCAGCCGCACAAACTCGTTGGTCAGGGGGAGCCGGGAGCGCTCGGCGTCGATCATCACCGTGCAGGGCGTCGGGTGAGCCCAGATGATGCCCAGGGAATCATACTTCCCCTGATGGTTGGCATACATCACGTAGCCTCCCTGGGGGGGCAGCTTTTCCGTTCCATAGACCCGGGTGCGGATCAGGCCGTTATGCTTCATAATGGAAACCATGCGGCGGGCGATGCGGTAGCGGTCCGCCTCGGAGTATTTTTCGCCGTGACGCTCTATGTAACCTGCCTTCCAGAGATAATACAGCAGGAACGGAAGGGAAACCAAACATACAAAACCGATTCTCAACATGGGAGCTCTCATCTGCCTTTCTGCGGACGCCGCCTTCCTTCGCGCGCATCCGGCAAAAACAATATAACATATTCCGCGGTTTTTTTCAAATATAACGCGCACGCCGCTCATCCTTGTCGGCATACCGGAAGGTATGGTATAATGATTCTGCTGACGCAGAATCGAAGCCGGTTCCACCGGCTTATCACCGCTTACGCGGTGTATTATCCCAGGCCACCCACCGCTTGCCCGGTAAATGCTGCTGCGCAGCGCTTCCCGGTCTGCGCTGGTGGTACAATTTATGAAATAAAAGACAATATTCCGGATCCATCTGTTGTAATAAAAAATAGCAGGAGGTGCGCGCATGAACGCATTTAGAGAAAAAGTGTTGCAAGCCATAAGAATCTGTAATGAGGAATTAGAAAATAGAAAAAGAGGAGTATTAGGTGAAAGTACAGAAGAAGAACTAAATAATGTCATTTTGCCAGAATTAAACCGACTTTTAGTGATGATTGACAGCAAACAATTTCCTCCCAAAGAAAAAAGATATCTTAATTCCTTTGCGCATGCTTTTACAGTATGGGGATGGAATATGCAGAAACCAACAGAACTTTTCGTTTTGTTAACAGAATTGAATAATGAATTTAAAAAGATATAGGTCTAATTATTTTGAAGCAATTTATTTGGTACGGTTTGTTTGTAAATACTAAGAAATTTTTCAGGGAAGGCAGTTTGTGACGAAACTATTTGCGGAGGTGTGGGATGAAGCAGATCGGAAAAGAACATTGGAAGAAGGATATTTTGTCGGGGATCGTGGTGGCGCTGGTGTCCATTCCGATCTCGATGGGATATGCGCAGGTGGCGGGGCTTCCGGTGGTGTACGGACTCTATGGTTCCGTGCTCCCCGTGCTGGTATACGCGGTCTGTACATCCTCCCCGCAGTTTGTGTTTGGCGTGGATGCCACGCCGGCGGCTCTGGTGGGCGGGACCCTGGCGGAATTGGGGATTGTGCAGGGCTCTCCCGAGGCGATCGCCATCGTCCCGGTGATCACGCTGGTCACCGCCCTCTGGCTGTTCTTTTTTTACATTGTCCGGGCCGGCCGCCTGGTCAACTATATTTCCAAGCCGGTGATGGGCGGCTTTATCTCCGGAATCGGCTGTACGATCATTCTGATGCAGGTGCCCAAGCTGTTCGGTGGGAACGCCGGGACCGGCGAGCTGTTTGTCCTGCTGTACCATATCGCGCGGGAGCTGGGCGCGTTCCACCCTCTGTCCGCGGTGTTTGGCTTCGGCACCGTGGCGATCCTGCAGATCGCCCGCAGGAAGTTTCCGAAGGTTCCCCTGTCGGTTGTCCTGATGGGAGCCGGGGCGGGGCTGACCTTCTTTTTCCATGTGGACCGATACGGCGTGAAGCTGCTTCCCAGGGTGGAGTCCGGACTTCCCAGAATATCGCTGCCCAAGCTCTCCCCGCTGACCGTTCATGCGGAAGAGATCGTGGTGCTGTCGCTCACGATCGCGCTGGTGATTATGGCGCAGACGCTTCTGGCCACCAACAATTACGCGCTGAAATACAACTATAAGGTGGACAACAACCGGGAGGTGCTGGCGTATGCCGCGGGGAACGCGGCCAGCGCTCTGGTGGGCTGCTGCCCTATCAACGGGAGTGTCTCCCGAAGCGGTATTGCCGACCAGTACGGCTGCAAGTCGCAGGTGATGTCCGTCACAGCCGGCATCACCATGATCCTCGTGCTGCTCTTTGGCACAGGGCTGCTGCAGTATCTGCCGGTTCCGGTGCTGACGGGCATTGTGATCTCCGCGCTGATGGGGATCCTGGAGTTTGGCATCGCCAGGAAGGCGTGGAAGTCGGATAAGAGGGAATTCGGGATCTTTCTGGCGGCCTTCCTCGGCGTGCTGGTCCTGGGTACCATCTATGGGGTGGTCCTGGGCGTGATCCTCTCCTTTCTGGCGGTGATCATCCGCGCGGTCATTCCGCCCAAGGCTTTTCTGGGTATGATACCGGGAAATGAGGAGCTGCACAATCTGGAGCGGAACAAGGCGGCGCGTCCCATCGCCCACACCGTCCTGTACCGGTTCAGCGGCAATCTGTTCTTTGCCAATATCGGAGCCTTCCAGGAGGACA
>CANPWJ010000094.1 GCA_947584035.1 uncultured Acetatifactor sp.
CCAGAAAGAGCTCCCGCTCGCCGCACCCGTACAGATCCACCGGAACGCCGCGCAGGGCGTACTCGCTGCCGCCAAATTCTTCGATCTCAAAGCCGAGGGCGGCGAACACCTCCCGGTACTGCTTTAAGACGCTCTCCTCCTGTCCGGTCAGGCTCACGATCACCGGAGGGAGCAGCGTCTGGGATACGGTCTCCTTCTCCCGAAATCGCCGCATCAGACGTTCATACTTCACCTTTTCGTGGGCCGCGTGCTGGTCGATGATAAACAGCCTGTCCTCAAACTGTACCAGCCAGTAGGTGTCGAACAGCTGCCCGATGACCCGGTAGCGGGAACGGTTCTCCGCCGAGAGAAGGCGTTCCTCAAAGAGATTCATTTGAACCGGGGGTTCCGCCGCCTGTTCCGCCTGTTCTGCCAGGGCGGCCTTCTCCGCTGTCTGTTCCGTCTGCTCTGCCGAGGAGCCCTTCTCCGCCGCCTGGTCCCCGCCTCTCTGGGGCAGGTATTTCTCCAGGTTTTCCTCCACAAAAAACGATTCTTCGTCCTGATTTGCAAGATTTTCCGTCAAATCTGCGGTTTTTTCCTCCTGAGAACGCGCTATCACTCGGTTCCAGACAGGTTTTTGCAGGAAATCCTGCTTTTGAGGAGCCACCTGCCCCGTGAGATACGGCCCCGCGTTCCCCGGTTCCGCCGGCCGCTGCTGCGCGCGCTCCCGCTCGATGCGCTGCTTCTCAAATACTTCGGGGACAGGAAGCTTCTGCCGCTCCTTCTGCTCCTCCCGCAGCTCTCTTCGATGCTCCTTCTCATCCTCCAGCACGCGGTCCGGGATCATCTCATGGCTTTTTAACACCCTCCGCACCGTCTCCGAGAGCTGTTCCGCCACCCGCATCCCGTCGCGGAAACGCACATCCATCTTGGTGGGGTGTACGTTCACGTCCACCGCTTCCGGATCCAGGGTGAGATGGAGCACGCAGAAGGGAAATTTGTGCTGCATCAGGTACTCCCTATAGCCCTCCTCCACCGCCCTGGAAACCAGGCTGCTTTTGATGAAGCGCTGGTTGATGTAGTAGATCTCAAAGTTGCGGTTGGCGCGCACCAAAGCGGGCTTTCCCAGGTAGCCCTCCACGCGGATGCCCTCCGTCTCCTCCTGGATGGGCACCAGATGTTCGGCCACATCCCGCCCGTAGATCCGGTAGATGACCTCCCGCAGATCGCCGTTTCCGGAGGTGTGGAACCGGGTCTTTCCTCCCAGGATCAGCTGGAAGGAGATGTCGGGCCTGGACAGGGCCAGATGCTCCATCAGATCCGCGATATAGCCGCCCTCCGTGGCTGGCTGTTTCAGGAATTTCCTGCGGACGGGTGTGTTGAAGAACAGGTTCCGCATCAGGAAGGTGGTGCCGTCCGGCGCTCCCACCTCCTCAAAGGCTTTTTCCACCGCCCCGTCCAGCAGGATCCGGGTCCCGGTCAGGCTGTCCGCCGTCTTGGTGATCACCTCCACCTGGGAAACCGCCGCGATGCTGGACAGCGCCTCACCGCGAAACCCCAGGCTCACCACCCGTGTCAAGTCGTCCGCCTGTGCGATCTTGCTGGTGGCGTGCCGCAAAAACGCCCTGCGGATCTGGTCCCGCTCCATGCCGCTGCCGTTGTCCGTCACCCGGATAAAGGAGATCCCTCCGTCCTTCACCTCCACGGTGACCGCATCCGCTCCCGCGTCGATGGCGTTCTCCACCAGCTCCTTCACCACGCTGGCGGGCCGCTCCACCACCTCGCCGGCGGCGATCTTATCGATTGTCTCCGAATCCAACACCTGAATCTGCGCCATACTGAAACTCCTCCTACGATAAAAAAGGGTCAATCCCCGTTCCACCGGTTCTTCAGCTTATTCTGCAACCGGTACAGGACGTTCAGCGCATCCAGCGGCGTCAGGGTCGTCACCTCGATCTCCATCAGTTCCTTCAGCACATCCTCGTCCGTCACCGTGTCAAACAGCGACATCTGCGCCAGATCCAGCTCGTCCAGCTTCGGCTGCTTCTTCCCTCTGACCTCCCCTTTGTAGTCGGAGGCGATGCTCTGCACCTTCTCCGTGATGTCGTTATCGCTGAGCTGCTCCACAATCTCCCTGGCGCGGTCGATGACCATATCCGGCACGCCCGCCAGTTTCGCCACCTGGATCCCGTAGCTCTTATCCGCGCCGCCCTTCACGATCTTGCGCAGGAATACGATATCGTCCCCGCACTCCTTCACCGCAATACAGTAATTGTTCACATTGTTGATCTTGCCCTCCAGCTCCGTGAGCTCGTGATAGTGGGTGGCGAAGAGCGTTTTGGCCCCCAAAAGCTTCCGGTTGCTGATATGCTCGATCACCGCCCAGGCGATGCTTAAGCCGTCGAAGGTGGAGGTCCCGCGCCCGATCTCATCCAGGATCAGGAGGCTGTTCGGGGTGGCGTTTCGCAGGATATTGGCCACCTCGTTCATCTCCACCATGAACGTGGACTGTCCGCTGGCCAGATCGTCGGAGGCCCCTACCCGGGTAAAGATCCTGTCCACAATGCCGATGTTGGCGCTCCTTGCGGGCACGAAGCACCCGATCTGCGCCATCAGCACGATCAGGGCGGTCTGCCGCATATAGGTGGATTTCCCCGCCATATTGGGCCCCGTGATCACGCTGATACAATGGCTGCCGTTGTCCAGGTAGGTGTCGTTGGCAATAAACAGGTCGTTGGTGATCATCTGCTCCACCACCGGATGCCGCCCGTCCTTGATGTCGATGACTCCCTTCTCGTTCAGCTTCGGCCGCACATAGCGGTTCCGCTCGGCGACCAGGGACAGGGAGGCGTACACATCCAGCCGGGCCACGGCCTTGGCGGTCCGCTGGATCCGCTCCAGCTCCTGGGCGATGGAGTCCCGTATCCTGCAGAACAGGTCGTACTCCAGGGTCTGAAGCTTGTCCTCCGCGTTCAGGATGGTGTCCTCCAGCTCCTTTAAGCGGGGCGTCGTGTAGCGCTCCGCGTTTGCCAGGGTCTGCTTCCGGATGTAATCCTCCGGCACCAGATCCCGGTAGGAATTGGTCACCTCAAAATAATATCCGAACACCTTGTTGTATTTGATCTTCAGGTTCTTGATGCCGGTGCGCTCCCGGTCCTGCTCCTCCAGCTGCGCCAGCCACTGTTTCCCGTCCCGCTTGGCGTTCCGGAGCCGGTCGATGGTCTCGTCAAAATGATCCCGGATGATGCCGCCCTCCCGGATCGTGACGGGCGGCTCCTCCTCGATGGACTGTGCGATCAGCTCACAGATGTCCTCCAGCCCCTCAATCTCCTCCTCGATCCCGGAAAGCTCTTCCCCGGAAAACTCCTTCAGCACGGTCTTGATGGGCGGCAGCATCTCCAGGGAATTGCGAAAGGCGATCAGATCCCTGGGGTTGGCCGTCTTATAGGTGACCTTGCTGAGCAGACGCTCCAGATCGTAGATGGGCGCCAGATACTCCCGCAGCTCGTCCCGGGACACGCTGTTTTTGCACAGCTCCTCCACCGCGTCCAGGCGCCGCTCCATGTCCTCCCTGCAGATCAGCGGCTGCTCGATATAGCTCCGGAGCATCCGGGCCCCCATGGCGGTTTTCGTCTTGTCAAGCACCCACAGAAGGGAGCCCTTCTTCTGTTTCTCCCGCAGGGTCTCCATCAGCTCCAGGTTCCTCCTGGTGGAGCTGTCCAACAGCATATACTTGCTGGTCAGATAGGGCGTAATGTGGGTAAAGTGCTCCAGCTTTGTCTTTTGGGTGTCGTACAGGTACTGGAGCATGGCCCCCGCCGCGATCATGCCGATGGGAAAGTCCTCAATCCCCAGGCCGATCAGGGTTTTCACCTGAAAATGGCGCTGCAGGACCTTCCGGCAGCCATCGTCGTCGAAGAGGTGCGCCTCCAGCGCGTTCACCGAGATGTGGAGCCGCCCCCGAAGGTCCTCGATATCCGCGCCGCTCACCAGAAAAGCCTCGTTGCAGATGATCTCGGAGGGCTCGTATTTCATCAGCTCGTCCTGGAGCTTCTTCAGGTCCTCCACCTCCGTCAGATAGAAGTCCCCCGTCGTCACGTCCGCCGCGGCGATCCCGATCCCCGTGGGCATATAGGTGACGCACATCAGGTAATTGTTTTTGGTGGCCTCCAGCGCCTGCATATTCAGGTTGGTGCCGGGCGTCACAATGCGCACTACCTCCCGCTTCACAAGGCCCTTGGCCAGCTTCGGATCCTCCACCTGCTCGCAGATGGCCACCTTGTATCCCTTCGCCACCAGCTTGGTCAGGTAATTCTCCACCGCGTGGTAGGGCACGCCGCACATGGGCGCCCGCTCCTCCAGGCCGCAGGATTTCCCGGTCAGGGTGATCTCCAGCTCCCGGGACGCTGTGAGCGCGTCGTCGAAAAACATCTCATAAAAATCGCCCAGGCGGTAAAACAGGATGCAATCCTTGTATTGCTCCTTGGTCTCCATATATTTCTGCATCATGGGAGTCAGATCGTTTACTTCCACTTCCGCCATCTTTCGCTTTCCTCCTTGAGCCGGGAGGGTCCGCGCCCTGCGCCGCTCTTTCCTCTAAAACGTATGCCTGATCCGCCGTTTCCCGTGTCTGACCCCTCTCCGTCACACCGTTTCCCGGCGATGCCCCAGGTAATAAAAACCACAGCATTCCTCCAGCGATACCGGAACCAGCTGTCCGATCAGCTCCCTCCCGCCGGGAAAATGCACCAGGGTGTTGTTGGACATCCGCCCGGTGACCAGGGAGGGATCGCTCTCGTTTTGCCCCTCCACCAGGACCTCACACACCTGTCCCTGCCAGCGGGCGGTCTGCTCCCTGGCCGTCTCCTGAACCAGCTTCAGCACTCTGTCAAAGCCCGCCCTGGCCTGCTCCTCCGGCACCTGGTTCTCCATGGAGGCGGCCGGCGTTCCGGTGCGCTTGGAGTAGAGGAAGGTAAAGGCGTTGTCAAACCGCACCCTCCGGATGACGTCCAGCGTCTCCTCCACATCCTCCATGGTCTCCCCCGGGAAGCCGATGATAATATCCGTGGTGATGGCTATGTCCGGGATCTCCCGCCGAAGCTTCTCCGCCAGCTCCAGGTACTGCTCCTTCGTGTACCGGCGGTTCATGGCCCGCAGGATCCGGGTGGAGCCCGACTGCAGCGGCAGGTGCAGATGATGACAGATCTTTTCGGAATCCCGCATCACCGCGATCAGCTCGTCCGACAGATCCTTCGGATGGGAGGTCATAAACCGGATGCGCCGGATCCCCTCTATCTTCTCCACCTCCCGGAGAAGCTCCGCAAAGGACAGGGGCCGCTCCAGGCCCTTTCCGTAGGAATTGACGTTCTGCCCCAAAAGCATCACCTCCACCACGCCGTCCTCCGCCAGCCGCCGGATCTCACGCAGGATCTCCTCCGGCTGTCTGCTCCGCTCCCTCCCCCGCACATAGGGCACGATGCAGTAGCTGCAGAAATTGTCGCAGCCAAACATGATGTTGATACCGGATTTGAACGGGTATTTCCGTTCCACGGGCAGCTCCTCCACGATCTGATCCGTGTCCTTCCACAGATCCACGACCCTTCCCTGCTCCTCCAGCACCGTATCGAGAAGCTCCGCAAATTTAAAGAGATTGTGCGTTCCGAAGATCAGATCCACAAAGCGGTAGCTGGCCCGGATCTTCTCCAGGACCTCCGGCTCCTGCATCATGCAGCCGCACAGAGCGATCTTCATGCGCGGGTTTCTTCTCTTGTAGCCGTTTAGGACGCCCAGTCTGCCGTAGACCTTCTGGTTGGCGTTGTCCCGCACGGTACAGGTATTGTATATCACAAAGTCCGCATCCTCCGTCCCGACGATCTCATAGCCCACAGCCCGCAGGATCCCCGCCAGCTTCTCGGAGTCCCTGGCGTTCATCTGACACCCGAAGGTGGTGACGTTCGCTGTGGGCCTGCGCCCGTTCTCCCGTTCAAACTCCTCCACCTTCCGCCGGCATCTGGCCATAAAATAGTACTGCCTGTCCGGCTCGCCGTCCGGCGGCGCCGGCGGCAGCTCTCTCCAGTCAATGCTGTTAAAATGGTTTTCGCTGTACATGTATCTCGCCCTTTCATCGGTTTTCCTGCGCCGCGCGCATTACGAAATGCTCCGCATTTACGGTATATCGGCCACCTGGCCGCTTTTCCTCAGAATAAAGTCATTATATCATAATTCGGGACAATTTCAAACCTCTTGTAGTGGTCTGGTTCCTGAAGAATTTTCTTGCATTTTTTCAGGAAATATGCTATACAATAATTAAAGAAAGAGCTGTCCTCGGGCCCCTGTGTCCTAATTCTTCGGAATTAGTTGATTGGCCCTATGAACAGCTCTTCTTTTATTTTCTATTCAAAACTTTTAAAATTTCACCATTCTTCATAAAAATAAGCTTTTCCAGAAAACCGACTCTCCAGGAACCATATAACCGTTCTGCCTGTCTTTCCAATTCTTCCATACTCAATGGACAATTTGTTATATCAATAATAAAATTATGGGATTGTCCTTTTTTCCTTGCAATCAGTCCGTAAAGCAGATTCTTTCCTTTACCAGTCGGCGATTTCAAGTCAAATCTTTCCCCATCAATCAGATAGTCAGGAGTCTGTATCCCCTGGGGATAAACTACTTGTGGCACAAGTTCCACTGTCTTGCCATACTTTGCGCTTAAAATCTGCGCTACCTTTCTTTCCTGCTCCGACGGTTTCAATAGGACATGTACACCATCCACAACATAAGTTACTCCACTGACTCTATATGACGTTTTTTCAATAATGGTTCCCTTCTTATCCTGCGCTGCTTTGATCCAATCGTTTGTTATTTCCATAGGACAGATTATATCATAATTCGGGACAATTTCAAACCTCTTGTAGTTCAAATCTACTGAAACATCCGCTTTTTCAGAGATCGTCCCGCTCCCGGATCTCCCTGCAGATCCCCCGGGACAGGACGATCACGCAGAGGAGATTCGGGACCGCCATCAGCGCGTTGCAGACATCGGAGAAATCCCATACCACCTCCAGAGAACAGACTGCCCCCACAAAGGCCGCCAGCCCGTAGGCAAAGCGGTAATACAGGCAGCAGCGCCCGTTCCCAGAGACTAAAAACTCAAACGCCTTCTCCCCCTGGTAGGCCCAGCCCACGATTGTGGCAAAGGCAAAGAGCGTGATGCAGACGCTGAGGAACGCGGCGCCTCCCCTTCCAAAGGTCGTCCCGAACACCGCGATGGTGAGCGCCGTCCCCGTGAGGAGCCCGCCGTTTCCGTCCAGGCTCCCCAGGACGCCTGAGGACGCGATGGCCAGCCCCGTGGCAGAACAGATGACGATGGTGTCCAAAAAGACGCCCGTCATGCTGATGTAACCCTGCCGGATGTAGTCGGAGGTGTCGGCGGAGGCCGCGCTGATCCCGGCAGCTCCAAGCCCCGCTTCGTTGGAGAACACGCCCCGGGACACCCCGTAGCGCAGAGCCTCCATCCCGGTCACCGCGATCTGGCCGCAGACGCCTCCCACCGCCGCCTGCGGCGCAAACGCCATGGTGACGATCTGCCAGAGCCCCATGGGAAGCTGCGGCAGATGGGTGAGGATCACGCCCAGCGTCCCCGCCAGATAGAGGGCCCCCATAAGCGGCACCAGCACCTGGGTCACCCTGGCGATCATACCGATTCCCCCCAGCACCACCAGAATGGTGGCGATACTGACCGCCAGACCGGTCTTGGCCCTGTGCACGCCGAAGGTCACAAAGAGGGCGTCGGCGATGGAGTTGGACTGGGTCATATTTCCCATACCGAAGGAGGCCATCACCGCGAAACAGGCAAACAGGCAGCCAAACGCCCTTCCCAGTCTGCGGCTTCGAAACGCGTTGGCCATGGTATACATGGGGCCGCCCACCCACTCCCCCCGGGCGTTTTTCTGTCGGTATTTCACGGACAGCGTGCTCTCCACCAGCTTTGTGGCCAGGCCGATCAGGCTGGACAGCAGCATCCAGAGGAGCGCGCCGGGGCCGCCCAGGACCATGGCGGTGGCCACCCCCACGATATTTCCGGTTCCGATGGTGGCGGCCAGCTCTGTGGTGAGCGCGGAGAAGGAGGAGACGCCTCCGGATCCCTCCCGGCGCTTTCTTTGGACATCCGGTCTCCTCCGGCCGCGCCCCCTTTCGGGTCCCTCTCCGCGTTTCCCTGGGGCGTCCCTTTCCCGCCTCCGGCCGCTCTCCCGTTCGGGCTCTCTTCCCACGGCGCACAAAAGCGCGTATTTCAGGTTCCGCAGCGGCAGGAAACGCAGCCGAAGCATCAGAAAACCGCCCGTTCCCAGGAGCAGACACAACATTCCCGGCCCCCACACTATATCGTCCGCCCTCCGGATCCAGGCGGCGATCATCTCCGATCCTTCCGATAGTTCCACACGCAAAAAACTCCCTCTGTGCCCTCTCTAAAATATATCGGCACAGAAGGAGTTGTATTCCTAAAATCCCGGAAGCTCCGCCGCTCTATCCCTGTCCGACGCCCTCCCCGCCGGAGAAGTCAAATTCCGTCCCAAAGTCCGAAAACTCCGGCACCAGCTGGCCGATCTCCAG
>CANPWJ010000095.1 GCA_947584035.1 uncultured Acetatifactor sp.
GTAATCTCCCAGTATGTCTCCGCCCTGCTGATCACCGCCGCCCTGCTGCGCCGCAAAGATTCCGTGTACGGTCTGCGCCTGTCCGCCCTTCACCTGTCAGGCCACAAGCTCCGGAGCATCCTGGCCCTTTCCCTCCCCTCCGGGATGCAGTACGCCATCTTCCAGATCGCCAATCTGTTCATCCAGGCGGGTGTCAACTCCTTCGACGCAGTGGTGGTGGAGGGGAACGCAGCGGCGGCCAACGCCGACGGCCTGGTGTACGACGTGATGGCGGCCTTCTACACGGCGTGCTCCAGCTTCATCGGGCAAAACTACGGGGCCCGCAAAAAAGGCCGCGTGCTCCAAAGCTATGGGATCAGTCTCGTCTACTCCTTTGGCGCCGGCGCCCTTCTGGGCTGTTCCCTGGCAGCCTTCGGCCGTTCCTTCCTCTTCCTCTTCGCCACGGACGCCGCCGTGGTGGATGCCGGGATGCGGCGGCTTGTGATCATGGGCTTCTCCTACGCGGTCTCCGCTTTCATGGACGCTTCCATCGCCGCTTCGCGGGGGCTGGGCAAAAGTCTGGTTCCCACGGTGATCGTGATCCTGGGCTCCTGTGTCTTTCGGATCGTGTGGGTCTACACGGTTTTTGCCCACTTTGGGACCATCACATCCCTGTATCTGCTCTACGTTTTCTCCTGGTCCATCACCGCCGTGGCGGAAATGCTCTATCTGGCGCACTGTTACAGGGTGCAGATGGGTCAGTAGGAGACTTCCCTTAAAAACATGAACGGATTCCGGCAGCGCCGAAACCCGTTCGTGTTTCTTATGAGGGGGGGAAATCGTTAAAAAAGTAACTTCCTTAACGATCTTTTACCATGATACAGAAAAAATGTGTCCACTTTGTGAGAGAAATATAAAATTTTTCTAAACTTGCAAAAGCTCCAGATATTGGTTCATGGAGATGACCGCCGCCTCCGGAGTCAGGGCGTTTGCCGCCGACAGGGCGATCGCCTTCTGCAGGGCGGTCTGAGGAGACTCATGGCTCATCTCACTCATACACAGGGAAGCCACCACGCTGTCCCCGCATCCCACGGTATTCACCGTCTTTATCTTCTTGGCGCTTTCAAACAGCACGTGATCCGCATCCACATACAAAAGCCCCTGGTTTCCCAGAGAAACCACTACCTTCTCGATCCCGCCGTCCACCAGCTTCCGGGCCTCCTCCACAACGGCATCCCGGTCCCGCAGCTTCCTTCCGGCCAGATACTCCAGTTCCTTCCGGTTTGGCTTGATCAGATAGGGCTTGGCCTTGACACCCTCCCGCAGGAATTCACCGGAGGTGTCCAGGATCACTCTGCGGCCCTCCTGGCGGCACCGCTGGATCAGCTCCGCGTAGATGGTGAGGGGCACGCCTACCGGAGCGCTCCCGCAGAGCACAAAGAGCTCCCCCGTCTCCAGACAATATTCAAATTCCTTGCGGAAATTCGCCAGCTCTTTCTCGGAAACGGTAGGCCCCGGCTCCAGGATCTCCGTCACATAGCCGTCGTCCGTGAGGACATTCACGCTGGTCCTGGTGTCCCCCTTGGTCCTGGTAAAATGACACTCCACCCCCAGCTTCATCATGGAGTCCTCGATCATCTTTCCGCCGTAGCCGCCCAAAAAACCCATGGCCGCCACCGGCAGATGGAACTGCCGCAGGATCCTGGCCACATTGATTCCCTTGCCGCCCGCCATGTCGGCAGCGGCACGGGCACGGTTGATATCTCCCATCACGATCCGGCCGATCTCCACGGTCTTGTCTACCGCCGGGTTCAATGTCACTGTAACGATCATTTCTCTTCTCTGCCTCCCCTTATCCCGCCCATACGGCGCGGCATTCTCGGTCTTATCTTATCACAAAACCTCCGCAAATTCCATAGGGAGAACGCTTTTTTAGAGTTTTCCTTCTCTCTAACAGTAGTTCTGCATCACAAACTGCAGCTCCGTCTTTCCGCGAAACGTGTTCAGAGAAAGCTGATAGACCACCGAGATCTTCCGCTCCTCCCCGCGGGAACTTCCCCGGCGCGGTGCCTCCCCGGCCGTTCCTTCCCCATACAGCGCTTCACTGCTGCCCGCTCCAAAGGTTTCATCCAGAAATTCCCCGAACCGATCCACATCCCCAAAAAAGACCAGGTCGGCTTCCGTCCCCTCCGGCGTCCGTACCCGGTACCGGGCAAACTTTCCGTCGGCCCCCATCCGGCGGCCGGACAAAAGGAGCAGATCCTTCTGGGCAAAGAGCGGCTTCGGATTCCCCACGCCAAAGGGCTCCAGAAGCGAAAGCTCCTCGGCCAGCTCTCTGGTGGCATAGGACAGCGGCATGGGCACGTCGATGTGCACCCTGGGCACAAAATCCTCCGCCGTCAGCCCGCTGTTTTCATTCAGCGCCCGCCGGAGAGGTTCGATATCCTCCTCCCGCATGGAAAGCCCCGCCGCCAGCTTATGTCCGCCAAACCGGGTAAAATATTGTTTTACCGCGTTCATATGCTCGTACATGTGATAGCTTTCAATGGAGCGGCCGGAGCCCTTCACCCCATCCTCCCCGCGGGTGAGGAGAAAGACCGGTCGGTTGTATTTCTCCCGGATGCGCCCGGCAATAATTCCCGCAAGGCTCTCATGCACCTGGGGCAGAAAGATGACCATGACGTCGTCGTTCTCCAGACGGTGCTCCCGGATGTATTCCTCCGCCTCCTCCTCCCCCCGCAGCGTCAGGTTTTTGCGGCTGTCGTTCAGATCCTTCAGTTCCCGGGCAGCGTTCATCGCCTCCACCCGGGTCCGGCTCTGCAGAAGCTCCAGCGCCCGCTTCGCCGTGTCGAGCCGCCCGGTAGCGTTCAGGCAGGGCCCCAGGACAAACCCCAGATGATAGGCGGAGAGCTTCGTCCGATCGATGCCGTTTACCTCCATCAGGGCGCGGATCCCCTCGTTTTCCGTCTCCCGCAGAAGCTTCAGCCCCTCCTTCACCAGAATACGGTTCTCGTCCCGAAGCTCCATGACGTCGCAGACGGTGGCCAGCGCCGCAAGCTGCAGGAATTCGCCCATCGCGCCGGCCAGCGCAGGATCCTTCGTCTCCTCCTGAAGCGCCTGCATATACTTGTAGGCCACCACGCCGCCGCAAATCGTTTTGCAGGGATAGGCGCACTCCTCCCGCTTGGGATCCACCACCGCCAGAGCCGGCGGCAGGAGTTCCTCCCGCACGCCGTTTTCCATGGAAAAGGGCACCTCGTGATGATCCGTGACGATCACACCGATCCCCAGGGAGGCAGCCAGTTCAATCTGGGGCGCCGCCGCGATGCCGTTGTCGCAGGTCAGGATCAGCTCCACACCGTCCCTGCCCGCCTCCTCGATCAGATGATCGTTTAAGCCGTACCCGTCGTGGATGCGGTGCGGGATGGCCGTGTCCGCCTGTGCCCCCAGGATCTGGATCCCCCTGGTCAGGATATAGGCGGAGCAGATGCCGTCCACGTCATAATCGCCGATGACGCGTATGCGCTTTTTCTCGGCGACCGCCTGGCGGAGCAGGGACACCGCCCGGTCCATATCCTTCAAAAGCCAGGGGGAATACAGATCCGCCAGTGTTCCGTGCAGAAACCGCTCGATCTCCGCCTCCTCCGTCAGATCCCGATTCCGCAGGATACGCGCCAAAACAGGACTGATGTGAAATTCCTCCGCCCACTTCTGAAAATCCGCCTTCTTGGCGGCCACAAACCATTTTTCCACGGAACCGGCCCTCCGTTTTCTCCGCTGTCGCTTTCTCTGTTGTTGTTTTTCCGCTATCGCTTTTCCGCTGTCATTTTCTCTGTTGTTGTTTCTCCGCTGTCGTTTTTCCGCTGACGCTTTCCGTCAAAGCGCTCCCTCGCGCTCCTATTCCTCCGGATCGCTCCGGGCGCGCATGTCCTCGATCCGGTACGCGCCGTCCCGCTCTGCCACGTCGGCGATGATCTCGCTATCCACCCATTTCCCCAACAGGCTGAACGCACATTCCAGATAAGCCCCGTCCTCTCCCTGGATCAGACTGACCCGCCAGAGGGCCTCGTTTGCGGGCTCCCGTTCCCAGCCCTCCACCGACGCCCAGGCATCCTCCTGGATCGGCACCTCCGCCTGAAACCCGGTTGCCTCCACCGTGGCCAGCATCCGGTACTTTTCCGGGGAGGTATAATCCACTCCCAGACAATAGGCGTGCGCATCCCCCTCCTGGCGTCCAAAGGGCAGCTCCGCCTCCCGGTACCCCTCCTGGGTCCACTCGTACAGTGCTGCATCGCCAAAGGCCGTGGGATCGGTGCTGGTGGGATAGGACAGGGTAAAGAGGATCTCCTGTCTGCCGTCCCCGTTCAGATCGCCGTGCTGTACCCTGGGGAACCCGGTGTCATAGCAGTCCTTTACCGTAAGCTCCTCCCCGTTTCCAAACTCCACCCGGTAGTCGCAGAGTTCCTGGCCCCGATACTCCCGATGGATCCGGTCCGTCCGGCCGTCCCCGTCATAGTCGCATCCCCGGAAGCTCTCATAGTCCGTCCATTGAACGCACTCGTCCAGATACCCTGTATATCCCCAGTGCCCCATGATGGAGGGCGTGGCGGTTTCCCCACCTGCGGTTTCTCCACCGGAGGCTTCCTGCCCGGGCTGCTCCCGTCCCTCGCCGTTTCTTTCGCTCCGCACGCATAGCGTCATCAGCAGGATCTCCGCCAGAATACAGGCGGCCACCAGTATTCCCAGCCAGCAGACCGGTTTCCGGATCCCTCTGCGCAGCCGCTCTCCCACGGATGCGCCCTGTTTCCTCTCCCTCTCCTCTTCCATGATTTCTCCTCCCTCTTTTGTATCAAATCCAGGCGGCGGCAGAGCTACTCATCCGGCGTTTCCTCCGCCTTCCGCAGAATATCGTAGAGCTCCTCGATCTCCTCCCTGGAGAGCTTCTGCTTCTCCACAAAAGAGCAGATCAGCCAGTTTACATTTCCGTGGAACACTCTCTTCAAAAAATTTTCCGATTCCCTGCGGACCGCCGCCTCTCTGTCCAGAAGCGGAGAGTATCGTTTGATGCCCCCCCGGCCCTCGCACAGGATAAGACCCTTCTCCGTCATGCGCCGAAGCATGGTGAGCGTCGTGCTGCGGTTCCAGCCCACGCTTTTTTTCAGATCCTCCACGATCTGGCTGCCGATCTTAGGGGCGTCCGCCCACAGGCTCTCCATCACATTCCATTCTCCCACGCTGAGCTCGTTCTTTTCTGCCGGTCTCTCCATTTCCACCTCCCGCAGGACGCTGCCGCTTTTCTTCTCTGCGTTTGTTTACAATGTAAACACATTATAGCATACGGTGTCTACATTGTAAACACTCATCCGAAGCCTTTTATCGCTACCAAAAAGACGCCTGTTTCCAAGCGTCCCCGACAATCCATCTGCCAACCCTTCTCGAAACAAACATCTCTTTGTCCAGCCGGAATCTATTGTGACCGCTTTTTTAATTCTGCAATAGCGGCATAGTGCAAAACATCAAATTCCTCCGGGGCGATTTCCGATAAGAGTTTCCTATGCTCCTGCTCCCAGGCGTTGATCTCCTCTTCCGACAAAGAAGCGCCGATTCCGCGACAGGCTTTCATTCTTCCATTCCAGCTTTCCCGCGTAAAATGTACGTTTAAAGGATATTCTTCATGGGAAACAAGCTCAAACTGTTCCCGATAACATTCGGGAATAACGATCGGATGAATTGTCTCTCCTGCACCGCTCCAGGCAGGGCTGTATTTTAACACAAGTTTCTCACTTGCACCTGCTATTTTATCTTCAAAAGGCAGCCATGCCATATACAGCACGAGGATACGCCCATTTGCTCTCAGCATACGATACAGCTTCGGCATGATTTGTTTGTGGTCAAAATACCAAAAGCACTGACAGGCTGTTATCACATCAAATGAGCCTTCGGGGAACGCAATATCCTCTGCGGACAACACATGATAATCAATATCCATACCCTGTGACAGGATGTTAGCCTGTTCAATCTGCTTTTCAGAAATATCCGTTCCAATCCATTTCGCACCATACGGATACAAATTTCTCGGCAACACACCTGTCCCCGTGCCAAGATCAAGAACCGTCTGACCATCAACACAGAGCTTACGTTCTATGATTTTGTTGTAAAATTCTTGCGGATAAATATCGCGGAATTTGGCATAATCTTTGGATGTTTTACCCCAGTCAAATGCTTTTCCGCCGTCTATATTTTTGTTGACGATATTCACAGCTCCTCCTGCAAACGGAAAGTTGTCCGCGTGTTTGCTGCAAAAGCCTACTATTCTTTGCCCATTTTTCTCCATAACGGCACAAACAGGAGAAGCCCTGCCAGCATAGCGCCGCAGTCCGCGATGGGCGTTGCCCACGCGATAGCGTTAGCGCCGCCCAGAGAATCCAAAAGGAACATAAACGGCACATCCAGCCCACCTTTCCGCAGCATAGAAAGCACCAGCGGTTTGCCTTTTTGTCCTACAGACTGAAAGATGGAAATAATGACCGTTGTAATGGCCGTGAAGGGCCCTGTGATGCAGATGATCCGCTGGAACATACTGCCGTACCGCACAGTCTCCGCATCATTGATAAATGCCTGTACCAGGGGATTGGCACAGGTGAACAGCAGGATCGCCCCGACCGTCGTTACGGCCAGGCTCAAAATAAGGGTTACCTTGATGGCGGAGCGCATACGCCGGATATTTTTTGCGGAATAGTTATACCCGATCAGAGGGATCACGCCTTGGGAAAGGCCGTTGGCAATCGCAAACGCCAGCATATCGATTTTCTTGGCAATGCCGATTCCCGCCACCGCCGCGTTGGAATAATGAACCAGCAGCTTATTGAGGGTGATGTTAGAGAAGATGCCCATCAGGTTCATAATGCAGCTTGGCAGTCCAACCAGCAGCACCTCTTTGGGGATACCATCCGAAACGGAATAGTATCGTGGGTTCAGAGACAGATGGAGTTTTTCGCGTTTTCCAAGGATCAAAACCACAAAATACAAAGTGGCGATCAAGTTAGAGAGCATCGTGGCGATTGCCGCTCCCGTAATCTCAAGATGAAAACCGAAAATAAACACAGGGTCCAACAGGATATTGAGGCCGCCGCCAAGCGCCACGCCGCAGCTGGCCTGCCCGGAATATCCTTCTGCCCGGACAAGATGTGCAAGTGCGGCGTTCAGCACCGTAGGCACCGCGCCGACTGTCAGCGTCCAAAAAAGATAACTGCTGCAGTAGTCAAAGGTATAGGTATCTGTTCCGACTAAAGGGAGAATCACACGGCGAAAAGCCAATATTGCAAGCCCATATACAAGCGCGGCTGCGGCTGCTGTCCAAATGCAGAATGCGGAGGTTTTTCGAGCCTTTTGGGTATTGCCCAATCCCAAACTGCGAGAGACGAGACTGGCGCCCCCGATCCCGAAGAGGTTTGCCATACCGGTGGTCAGCAGAAACAGAGGCAGAGCGAGGGATGCAGCTGCCACCTGATTTGGGTCGCCCACCTGACCGATGAAGAACGTGTCCGCCATGTTGTAAATGACCGTGATGATCTGGCTGATCACCGTAGGAACCACCAGAGCGATCACCGCCTGTGTGACCGGTGTTGTTTCAAAAAGCTCTGTCTTGTCTGTTTTCATGTCTGCGCCTCTTTTTCTGAATGTTCCAACAGCAAAATTCAGCCGTCACTTGTTTGGTATCCATCAGCGATCCACCTCGTAGGTTACGATATACTCCGTCTGATCGCCTGCTTCCAACCCGGGATCTTCTGCGGCAAACCGCCCAGCGACCCCAGATTCCTTCAATGTCAGATCAAAATGGGCAAGGGCGATCCCTATATCTACCTTCTGTATGTCTCCCAGCGGACTGTTTTGCATGGCTTTCGCCTTTTTCTCATAAAAATGCACCTTGTCCCCGCAGACTATGGCTCTCCAGGGCTGTTTGTTTCCGGCAGAAGGCGCAAGCCGGGTCATTTCCAGCGCATCCCGAAAGATACCGGCCCGTTCCGGGCTTAAGCTCTGCGCAAAGGAATTTTCAAAAAAGAGGGCCGCAAACGGAATACGCTCGTCGGCCTTGATTCCTTTCCGCATCAGCTTTTCCCGGACGGACCGCTTTTCCGCAGGATAACCGATGGGACTGGCTACCGGCATGACCTCGGTATCCTTAACCTCCATCGCCTTCTCAAAGGCATCGCGGCTGATCGTCGCGGCCAGCATGACGGTGCCGATCCCCAACGACTCTGCAAACAGGCAGAACGCTTCAAAGCTGTATCCACAGGCAATTTCAGATTGTGGAATACGACTGACCTTTGCGGCAACATATTCATCCGTTCCAATAATCACGGGACTGGACAGGCCGTATTCCTTTGCATCGAGAATCCGGAACTCTATCGGAATGCCAAAGGGATTGTCTACTGTTTTGAGAAACGCATCCAGTTTCTGTTTCTCTTCAGGGCGAAGAGACTCTCCGTTGAATGTTCGCACACTTTTTCTTCTGCGGATAACGTCTTTCACGGAAGGGTACACGAAAAACCGCCCCCTTGCTTGTATAAGTATCTGATACAA
>CANPWJ010000096.1 GCA_947584035.1 uncultured Acetatifactor sp.
ACACAAACCCGGAACAGTCCGCGCCGTTGGTCAGGCTGGTGCCGCCGGACACATAAGGATTCCCCACAAACTGGCAGGCATAATCCGCAACCTTCTGCCCCAGGGAATCCCCGGAGCTGCCGCCGTAGCTTGCTGCCGTCCCGCCGCCCACAGAGGGCGCGGCGGTGCCTCCTCCGGCGTCGCTTCCGCCGCTTCCGGCAGCCTGGTTTCCGTTGGCGGACTGCTGCTGGGATGCCAGCTGGTTCTGCAGCTGCCGCAGGTTCTGCTGCTCCTGCTTCAGCTGCGCCTGCGCCACCGCGGCCGCCTGTCTGGCCCGGGCGATCTCCGTCTCAAAATCCGCGGACTCCCTGCGCCTCTGCGCAAGCATCACATCCAGGTTGTCCTTCTGCGCCTGCAGCTCCTTCTCGTCCTCCCCCAGCCGGGCCATCTCCTGCTCCAGCTGAGCCTTCTCCTGCTCCAGCTGATCCCACAGCGCCTGCACCTGATCGCGGGCCTCTATATAGCTGTCCAGCAGATGCTGGTCATAGGCATACACCTGATTGATAAAATCCAGACGGTTCAGCAGACTGCCGAAACCCTCCCCGGACAACAGGACGTCCAGATAGTCGGTATCGCCGTTCTCATATGAGATGCGGATATGCTGTATCATCTCCTCCCGCTGCCGGTCCGCGGTGGCCTGTGCCTCCTCATATTCCTTCTTCGTCTCGTCGATCCGCTCCTGCTTATCCTGGATTTCGATCTTCTTCGCCTCGATCTCCTCCTCCAGCAGACCGATGCTGGTCATGGTGTTCTGAATCTCCGACTGAAGATCCGCGATCTTCTCCTCCACCAGGTCCTGTTCGTCGGTCAGGCTGTCGATCTGGTCGTTGATATGCGTCAGATTGTTCTGGGCCTCATGGATATTGCCCTGCGCCTCGTCGATCTGCTCCTGCGTCCGGTTGATCTGCTCCTGAATGTCCGTGGAAGCGGACGCCGTGGGCTGGGTCGCCCGGGTGACCAGCTTTTCCCCGCCAAACGGCCCCAGGCCGGCCGCCAGGATCCCCGCTGCCAGGGACAGGCGGAAAACCGTTTTTCGCCAGAAATTTCTCATAGGTACCTCTCTCTTTGAAACGAATCCTTACAGCTCACAGTTCTTCACGGTCCTGGGGAAGGGCACCACATCGCGGATATTCCCCATTCCGGTCAGATACATGACGCACCGCTCGAAGCCAAGTCCAAAACCGGCATGGCGCACGGAGCCGTACCGCCTCAGATCCAGATAAAATCCGTAATCCTCTTTCCGCAGCCCCAGCTCATCCATTCTCTGCTCCAACACCTCCAGCTTATCCTCGCGCTGGCTGCCGCCGATGATCTCCCCGATCCCCGGGACCAGGCAGTCCATGGCCGCCACCGTCCTGCCGTCCTCATTCAGCTTCATATAAAACGCTTTGATCTCCCTGGGATAGTCCGTGACAAACACCGGACGCCGGAAAACCTCCTCCGTCAGATACCGCTCATGCTCCGTCTGCAGATCGCATCCCCAGGAGACCTTATAGTCAAACTTCTCATTGTTCTTTTCCAGAATAGAGATCGCCTCCGTGTAGGTCACATGGGCGAAGTCCGCGCCGGCCACATGCTCCAGACGCTCGATCAGCCCCTTGTCCACAAACTGATTGAAAAAGGCCATCTCCTCCGGCGCGTTGTCCAGGACATAGCGGATCACATACTTCAACATACTCTCCGCCAGCGCCATGTCATCCGTCAGGTCCGCAAAGGCCATCTCCGGCTCGATCATCCAGAACTCGGCCGCATGTCTGGTGGTATTGGAATTCTCCGCGCGGAACGTGGGGCCAAAGGTATATACATTCTTAAAAGCAAACGCGTAGGTCTCCACATTCAGCTGCCCGCTGACCGTGAGATTGGCGGGCTTTCCAAAGAAATCCTGGCTGTAGTCCACGGTGCCGTCCGTCCGCCTCGGGACCTGGTTCAGATCCAGCGTCGTCACCTGAAACATTTCTCCCGCGCCCTCACAGTCGCTTCCCGTGATAATGGGCGTGTGCACGTACACAAACCCCCGCTCCATAAAGAACGTGTGGATCGCGTAAGCGATCAGCGACCGCACGCGGAAAACCGCCTGAAAGGTGTTCGTCCGGGGGCGCAGATGCGAGATCGTGCGCAGATACTCAAACGAATGACGCTTCTTCTGAAGCGGATAATCCGCGGTGGACGTCCCCTCCACCAGCACCTCCGCCGCGTGCAGCTCAAAGGGTTGCTTGGCCTTGGGCGTCTCCACGATCGTCCCTCTCACGATCACCGCCGTCCCCACATTCAATTTGCAGATGTCTGCAAAGTTGTCCAGCGCTTCGTCGTACACTACCTGCAGCGGCTCAAAGAAGGTCCCGTCATGGATCACCAAAAACCCAAAGCTTTTGGAGTCCCGGTTGCTTCTCACCCATCCTCCCACCGTCACTTCGCTGTCCGAAAGGTGCTCCCTTCCGCGATATAACTCTCTGATGTCTGTCAAATCCATACTGTTCTCCATTCCTTTACTGTTGTTCTGTGATCCGGGCGTTCTCCTCCAGGAAATCCAGTACGCTGCTGTACATGAAAGCCTCTCTGTAATCTTCCCTGGAACGGTCCCCCAGCCATTCTTCCACCGTTTCATAGCCGCTATTCACAGCATACCCCAAAAGCCTCTCCTCCAGCGCCTCATCGCTGAGATTCAGGTCCTCCCGGTTGGCTACGGCCTGAAAGGCCAGCTGGCTTTTCACCGACTTGGGAACGTACTCCTCCAAAAACTCCACCATGCTGCCGCCGTAGACCTGCTGCAGGTAGCTCTCCGCATCCACCCCATAATAGGCCGCGTCCTGCTCCACATTGGAGCGCAGCACATCCTCCACCTTGTCGTAAAGAAAATTCGGAAGTTTCTCCGCGAAGGTACAGCGCTGCAGCAGAGCGTCCTGCACCGCGGTATCCACCGCCCCCGCGCGGTTCTGCTCCGCATAGCTGTACAGATAATCATAGACATACTGCCGGAGCCCTTCCCGGTCCTCCACTCCGTCGATCTGCATCTCCCGGATAAAGACCTCCTCCATCTCCTCCGGCACGATGCAGTTCACCTTAACCGTAAAGACGACCTTCTGCCCCGCAAGTTCCGCGCTCTGGTAATTCTCCGGGAAGGTCAGATCCAGATCCACCGTCTCCCCGGGCATCACGCCTACCAGTCCGGCTTCAAACCCTTCGATATAACTTCCGGAGCCAATGGGCAGATTGGCCCCCTGGGCCGTTCCGCCCGCAAAGGCCTCGCCGTCCAGCTTTCCCACATAGTCGATATTGACGATATCCCCGTCCGCCACTGCCCGGTCCAGGATGGGATCCGCGATCTCCGCCTGGGAGGACATCACCGCGTCAAAATAAGCGCCGTCCGCCTCCTGCTTCCACAGTTCCTCATCCACCGTGACGGGCGGCACGCTCACTTCCAGCCCCTTATATTCTCCCAGCGTCACGTACCGCTCCACTTCCAGATCCTTCAGCGACGTCTCCTGCTCCCCGCTCCCGCCGCATCCAGCCAATGCGGAAGCCATCAAAAGCGCCGCTGCCAGCGCCAGAATTTTCTTGTTCCTCTTGTTCATAATCGTTTCCTTTCCGACCGCTTACGGGAATATAGACATGATACCACATTTTCCCCGGGTTTAAAAGCACTTTTACAAAAGCGGCGACAACAGGCGGCAGACCTGCTCCTTGACCCGGATCTTCAGGCTCCGGGCCGCATAGGAATCTTTGGTGATCTGGGTGCAGCATTTCACATCCTCCCAAAAGATCCGCTCCATCTCCTGCGCCTTTTCCCGGTTATAGACCACCGCGTTCACCTCAAAATTCAGCGCGAAGCTGCGGATATCCAGGTTGGCCGTCCCGAAGCAGAACGCCCTTCCGTCCACCAGCACCCCCTTGCTGTGCAGGAACCCGTTGTTATACGTGTAACAGTTAGCCCCCGCCATGACCAGATCGCCGACATAAGAGTAGGTGGCCCAATACACAAAGGGATGATCCGGCTTGCAGGGGATCATAATATGGACCTGGATCCCGGAGCGCGCGGCGATCTTCAGCGCATTCAGAAGGGACTCGTCCGGGATAAAATAGGGCGTCTGGATATAGATGCTCTCCCGCGCCCGGGAGATCAGGCGCAGATAGTTGTCCCGGATCAGCTCCATGGTGTTATCCGGGCCGCTGCTGATGATTTGCATTTCACACCGGTCCCGGACGCCGGGCTGCAGCCCCTCAAAAAGCCCCGGCTGGTGCAGCAGGTTTTCCCGGGCCGCGTAGTTCCAGTCCAGCACGAAGCGCAGCTGCAGTCCCATGACCGCGCTGCCCTGGATCCGCAAATGCGTATCCCGCCAATGCCCGAATTTTTTGTCCTGGCCGATGTACTCCTTCCCGATGTTGAAGCCTCCCACATAGGCCACCCGGTTGTCTATGACGACAATCTTGCGATGATTGCGGTAATTGATGCGCAGCTGCAGTCTGCGCAGGATCGCCGGGAAAAATTCCGCCGTCTGTATGCCCTTGGCGTTCAGCTCCTTCCAGAAACGGCGGGGGACCGATCTGCAGCCCATGGCGTCAAAGAGGATGCGGACCTCCACCCCCTGTCCGGCCTTCTCCTCCAGCACCTGACAGATACGCCGGATCAGCGCATCGTCGCGGATGATGTAATACTGCAGATGGATAAAATGCTCCGCGCTCTGCAGATCCCGGATCAGCGCGTCAAACTTTTCGTTCCCGTCCGTATAGATATCGATGTCGTTGTCGTCCGTCAGCATGGCCCCATAGGAAGCCAGGTTGTACATGACCAGATCCGAATATCCCTGGAGCTGCGTGCCGGGCCGCTTCATATCCATGCTCCGGATCTGGTGCTCCTGCTGCCGGATCGCCTCGCTCAGGTGATCCTCCACCTCCTTGACCCGGAACATCCTGCGCTTGTGCATATCCTGGCCGATCAGGAGATAAAAGACAAATCCCACCACCGGAATAAAGTACAAAAGCAGCAGCCAGGCCCAAACACTCTTGGGATCCCGGCGCTGGAAAAAGACAATGATGATCGCAAAGAGCATATTCCACACCAGCATATGCTGGAAAAAAAACGTCACAAACGTGCGCAGGATCTCCCATGCGTCTCCCATAAAACCGCCATCCTTTCAACGTGCCTCTCCGGCGTGCCGCCGGCTTTCCTCTCACACGGTATCCCCATCCCATGCGTCTCCCATATTTCCTGTTGCCTTATTGCCCTGGTTTATGTTAAAATAGCTTTAATTTGTAAAAGCTGTAAAGCTCTTCTGAAGGAGGTACTTACCGCTATGAGTCCTGTTGCCATCACATTGCTGGTCATTCTTTTGGTCCTGGTCGCTGTCATCGTCGGGCTGTATTTCCTGGGCAAAAAGGCCCAGAAGAAACAGGCGGAACAGCAGGAACTGATGAATGCCAACCGGCAGACGGTATCCATGCTGATCATCGACAAAAAACGCATGAAGATCCGCGAATCCGGTCTGCCCCAAATGGTGATCGACCAGACGCCCAAGCTGATGCGCGGCTCCAAGCTGCCCATCGTCAAGGCAAAGGTCGGCCCCCAGATCCTCTCCCTGATCAGCGACGAGAAGGTCTTTGACTCCATTCCCGTCAAAAAGGAAGTGAAAGCCGTGGTCAGCGGCATCTATATCCTGGAAGTAAAGGGGCTCCACGGCAAGAAGGCCGAGAGCGCCCCCGCCAAGAAAAAGGGCTTTTTCAAGCGTGCCGCGGAAAAGATCCAGGAAAAGGGCAGCGCCAAGCCCCTCAAATAGGCAGCAGGGACAGCAGGATCTCGATCCTGCTGTCCGTTTGGTCCTCCCCGTCCCACTGGAGCGCATATTCCGCCTCCAACCGGATCCGGTCCCCCTGTTCCCGCACCGCCATCTTTCTGGTCGTAATCCCCAAAAGCAGCTCCCCATAGGGCACCCGATAGCGGGTGTAATGTGTCTGACCCTCCTCAAAGATCATTCGGACACTCACCGGCCCCTGCCTGGTCAGCTCCAGCCGGCCCTCCCGGAACTTCATCCGGTTCTTCACCGGCTGCCCCCCATCCTCCAGCGTTTCTTCATAAAGGATATAATGGCTGCCGTCCCTTTGATAGTATTCCGCCAAAGCCCTGACCTCCATGGGCTGGTCCGAATGGGAAGCCCCCATGTGAAGCCCGCGGATCGTCAGTTCTGCCCTTCTGCCCATACCGGCTGCCTCCTTCTCCATCCTTCTCAATACTGTTCGATGTTGATGATCTTGGCGGAGAGCACGCCGTACTTGATGATCGAATTGGCAAAATGCTTGAATTTATCCGCTCCGTCGCTGACAAAAAACTGGTACTGATTTTCTCCCAGCCGGGGCGGCACATCGTTCAAAAGCTCCCGCTCCTCCAGCATTTCCCGAAGCTCCCTGGCCGTCTCATAGGCAGGGTTCACCAGCGTGACCTTCTCTCCCATGATCCGTCCCAGCGTAGAGCGGATCAGCGGATAATGGGTGCACCCCAGGATCAGCGTGTCGATATCGATATCGATCAGCTCCGTCAGATAGCGCTTTGCGATCTCGTCCGTCACAGGATCCTGCCACAGCCCCTCCTCCACTAACGGCACAAAGAGCGGGCACGCCTTCCCGTAGATGGTGACCTCCCGATTCAGTTCCTTTATGTATTTGGTGTAGACCTGGCTTCCGATGGTGGCCTCCGTGGCGATCACGCCGATCCTTCCGTTCTTTGTGACCTCCGCCGCCGTCTTGGCGCCCGGCTTGACCACACCGATCATGGGGATGTCACTCTCCTGCTCCAGCTCATCCAGAGCGTATGCGCTGGCGGTGTTGCAGGCAACCACCACCGTCTTGACCCGGAAGGTCCGCAAAAACCGCACGATCTGCTTGGAAAAACGGGTCACCGTCTCCTGCGATTTGCTGCCGTAGGGCAGCCTGGCGGTGTCGCCAAAATAAATGATCTTTTCGTTTGGGATCTGGCGCATGATCTCCCGCGCCACGGTCAGGCCTCCCATTCCGGAATCAAACACGCCGATGGGCGCCTCTTTTCTCAGTTGCCTGTCATTCTCCAGACTCATAACCCGCTCTCCTATACAGGGCAGCCAGACCGTCCAGCAGTCTGCTGCGAAACCGCACCTGCCCCCGGTCCGCCTCCAGCACCTCCCAGTAAAGGCTGCCGTCGAAGGCTTCCCTCTCCTCCACGCTCTCACCGTCCTGCTGTATGACCCGGCAGACATCCGCCGGCAGACCAAGCTCCGGATACAAAAACCCCCACCAGCCCAGTGCCGCACAGACACAGAGCCAAATGCGAATCCCTTTTTTCATGCAATTCCCTTCCTTCCACACTGTGATGGTGAAAGTATTGCACGTTTTTCCCCGCATTATACCGTCTGCTTCTGGCGCTTTTCCAGCCGGATCTGCTCGATGATCGCTTTTTCCTGATTGTCGATGTGCATCTTGGCTGCCTGGGTGGCTGTCGCCTTGTCCTTTTTCACAATGCTCTCATAGATTATCTTATGCTCCCGGATCAGCCTTTCATGCTGATGGAAATCTTTGATGTACTCAAAGCGGTAGCGGTACATCTGCTCCGACAGATTGTTGATCAGCTGGATCAGCCTCCGGTTGCGGGTCGCCTGCACAATGATGTCGTGCAGCGCCACATCCGCCTGGGCGATCTGCTTGACCTCCCCCGTCTGTACCGCCCGTTCAAAGGCAAGGCACGCCTCCTTCAGCCGCTCCAGCTCCTCCTCCGTGATCCGCTCACAGGCCAGCTCCACGCACAGGACATCCAGGGCGCGCCGCACCTCCAGGACGTCGTTCATGCTCTTCTCCGTGATCTGGGCCACCTCGGCCCCTCTCCTGGGGATCATGGTCACCAGCCCCTCCAGCTCCAGCTTGCGGATCGCCTCCCGGATGGGCGTGCGGCTGACCCCCAGACGATCCGCCAGATGGATCTCCATCAGGCGCTCGCCGGGCTTCAGCTCTCCCGTCAGGATCGCCTGGCGCAGCGTATTGAACACCACGTCTCTGAGCGGCAAAAATTCATCCATCTTCACCTGTAAGTTATCCTGCATAGCTGCCTCCTCCCTCATGCACTCCGACCGCTCCCGGCATCCGCCAAAACGCAGCCGGCCGCCGTCTCTCAGATCCTTTCCTGGAAATGCGTCAGGAAAATCTGCCGGGCAGACGCCTCCCGCTCCATCCTCGCAAAGGCGTCACGGGCCTTTTGCTCCTCCAGAAAGATTCCAAATACCGTAGGGCCGCTTCCGCTCATCAGGCTGCCCGCCGCCCCCAGCTCCAGCATCCGCTCTTTCAGCTTCGCGACAACCGGATATGCGGGAATGGTCACGTCCTGCAGCACATTTCCCAGCCGCTCCACCACTCCCGTCAGACTTCCCGCCCGGATCGCCCCGACCATACCGTCGATGTCCGGGTGTTCATAGGATCCGCACGCGTCCAGATGCTCATACACATACCGGGTGGAGACCTGGATGTCCGGCTTTGCCACCAAAAGGTGGCAGTCCGGCGCAGACGGGAG
>CANPWJ010000097.1 GCA_947584035.1 uncultured Acetatifactor sp.
AATAGGTCCTGTCAACTCCCGGCACGGGAAGCTGCGAGCCGATACGGATCACAACCAGCATACCCAGGGTAAACAGCAGCTTCTGCCGGATCTCTTTGATCTTGAATGCGTTTCTCAGTGTTGTGAGCATTACATCACCTCAGCAGTTCCACCAAGAGCCTCGATCTTTTCTTTTGCAGATGCACTGTAAGCATTCACCTTGACGTCGAGCTTTTTGGTCAATTCTCCGTTTCCGAGTATCTTTACCCCGTCCCTGGGATTCTTGATAACGCCGGCTTCCATCAATGCCTTTACATCCACGGTCGCTCCGTTTTCAAATTTCTCCAGGGCGCTTAAGTTGATCGCAACGATCTCCTTCGTGTTCGGATTCGTGAACCCTCTCTTGGGAATACGCCTGTACAGAGGCATCTGGCCGCCCTCAAATCCGGGTCTGGTCGCTCCGGAGCGCGCCTTCTGTCCCTTGTGGCCCTTGCCTGCGGTCTTACCGTTTCCGGAACCGTGGCCGCGGCCTCTTCTAAAATTATCACTGTGTTTGGAACCCTCAGCGGGCCTTAAATTGGATAATTCCATTTCCAACACCTCCTTGTCTCTTACGCTTCTTCAACTTTTACCAGGTGGCTGATCCTGCGGATCTGGCCCTTTGTAGCGTCATTGTCCGGAAGAACTACGGACTGGCCAATCTTACGAAGCCCCATGGAAACAGCGGTTGCTCTGTTCTTTGGCACAGAACCGATCAGGGATCTCACCAAAGTGATCTTTAACTTCTTATCTGCCATTGTCTTATTCTCCTTCTTTCTGCCTGCGGGTTATCCTATCACTTCCGCTACAGCCTTGCCGCGGTTTTTGGCTACCTCCTCCGGGGTCTTGAGATGGCACAGGCCGGAGATGGTCGCAAGGACAACATTCTGCTTGTTGTTGGAGCCAAGGGACTTGGTACGGATATTCTTGATCCCGGCAAGCTCGCACACCACACGGGCAGGACCGCCGGCGATGATACCGGTACCTTCCGGAGCCCGCTTCAGCAGCACGTGCGCAGAGCCGTACTCGCCGATAAAGTCATGGGTGATGGAGCTGTTCTCATCCAGAGGGATCTCCACAAGGTGCTTCATGGCATCCTCTTTCCCCTTGCGGATCGCCTCGGGAACTTCCTTTGCCTTCCCAAGACCTGCGCCCACATGGCCGTTGCCGTCGCCAACCACCACCAGAGCGGTGAACCGGATATTGCTTCCGCCCTTCACTACCTTGGTAACGCGCTTGATATTTACAACCTTGTCTTCCAACTCTAACTGGCTCGCATCTATGATTGTATGCTTCATGCTGTATTCCTCTCCCTTTCCTAGAATTTCAAGCCAGCTTCTCTGGCTGCATCGGCTAAAGCCGCGATCTTGCCCTGGTAAATGAAGCCGCCTCTGTCAAAGACTACTTCCTTGATACCCTTCTCGATCGCTCTCTTAGCGATTACGGTTCCCACGTATGCGGCTGCATCAACATCGTTGGTCTTTTCGATCTCCGCCTTGATCTCCTTCTCCAGCGTGGAAGCGGATACCAGGGTATTTCCGACCGTGTCGTCGATAATTTGAGCATACATATGATTATTGCTTCTAAATACCGCCAGACGGGGTCTCTCGGCAGTACCGCTGAAGCGGTTACGGATTCTCATGTGCTTTTTTGCACGAACATTTTGTCTGGACTCTTTCTTAACCATCTTCGCACTCTCCTTATCTGTTATTTCTTACCGGTCTTGCCGACCTTGCGGCGGATCGTCTCATCGACATACTTGATACCCTTGCCCTTATAAGGCTCCGGTCTCCTCTTGTCTCTGATCTCGGCCGCGAACTGGCCGACCCGCTCTTTATCGATACCCTTGACGGTGATCAGGTTCTGCCCTTCCACAACGGTCTCGATCCCCTCGGGATCCGTCATTTCAACGGGATGGGAATACCCCAGGTTCAGGGTCAGCTTCTTGCCGGACTTTGCAGCCCTGTAGCCGACGCCGTTCACCTCCAGCTTCTTCTCATAGCCCTCGGTAACGCCCACTACCATGTTGTGGATCAGGGTCCTGGTCAAACCGTGGAGAGACTTCATCTTCTTCAAATCATTGGGTCTGCTGACCTTGACCTCAGCGCCCTCCAGCTCAATCTTCATCTCAGAGGGCAGCACTCTCTCAAGAGTGCCCTTGGGACCTTTTACAGTCACCTTATTATTTTCTGCGATATCCACAGTCACACCTGCGGGGATCGCGATTGGCATTCTACCTATTCTCGACATGCCCGTACCTCCTGTTATCTTCAAAAAATAGTTTTCTCGCCTTACCAGACGAAAGCCAGAACCTCGCCGCCAACCTGCAGCTCTCTCGCCTTCTTATCCGTCACTACGCCCTGATTGGTGGAAATGATCGCAATACCCAGTCCTCCGAGAACCTTGGGCAGGTCCTCCTTGCCGGCGTACACACGAAGGCCCGGCTTGGAAATCCGCTTGATGCCGGAGATGATCTTTTCGCTCTTGTTCTCATTGTACTTCAGAGTGATATGGATCGTCTTGTAGCTGCCCTCGTCGATGATGTCATACTTTTTGATATAACCTTCCTCCAAAAGAATCTGTGCGATCGCCAGCTTCATTTTTGAAGCAGGAACGTCAACCGTATCGTGTTTTGCAGTATTTGCGTTACGGATTCTTGTAAGCATATCTGCAATAGGATCACTCATTGTCATGTCTTGACCTCCTCCTTTACCAACTTGCTTTCTTTACGCCGGGGATTTCGCCTTTGTATGCCAACTCACGGAAGCAAACTCTGCAGATCCCGTATTTTCTCAAATAAGCATGTGGACGACCACAAATTTTGCAGCGGGTGTATGCCTGGGTGGAAAACCGCGGCTTGCGCTGCTGTTTGATTTTCATTGATGTCTTTGCCATCCGAATTTACCTCCTTATGATCTTGCAAACGGCATGTTGAACAGTGTCAATAACTCGCGGGCTTCCTCGTCGGTCTTGGCGGTGGTCACAAAGATCACGTCCATTCCTCTGGTCTTGTCGATCTTGTCAAACTCGATCTCTGGGAAGATCAGCTGCTCTCTGATACCGAGCGCGTAGTTTCCTCTGCCGTCAAACGCGTTGGGGTTCACACCTCTGAAGTCGCGCACGCGGGGGAGCGCCAGGTTCACCAGACGGTCCAGGAATTCATACATCCGCTCGCCGCGCAGCGTGGTCTTGCACCCGATGGCCATCCCCTCACGGATCTTGAAGTTTGCCACGGAGTTCTTTGCCTTGGTGAGGACCGCCTTCTGTCCGGTGATGGTCTCCATGTCGGACACGGCGTTCTCCAGGATCTTGGCATTGTCCTTTGCCTCGCCGACGCCCATATTGACAACGATCTTTTCCAGCTTGGGAACTTCCATGACGTTCTTATATCCAAACTTTTTTGTCATTGCCGGAACAATTTCCTTGTTGTACAAATCTTTCAGTCTGCTCACTTTATTTCCTCCTTCCTATCGATCAGTCAATCACTTCGCCGGTGGCCTTGGCGAAACGTACCTTTTTGCCGTCCTCCATCTTGAAGCCGACTCTGGTAGCCTTGCCCTTCACAACCAGCATGACGTTGGAAATATCAATAGGAGCTTCCCTCTGAATGATACCGCCGTTGGGGTTTGCCTGGGAAGGCTTTGCGTGCTTGGTGATCATGTTCACGCCCTCCACCAGGATCCTGCCCTTCTTGGTATCTACGGAGAGGACCTTGCCCTCTGTATTCTTATCGCTGCCGGCGATCACCCTCACGGTATCGCCCTTTTTGATCTTCATTGTTGCCATACGGCACCTCCTTATAATACTTCAGGAGCCAGGGAAACAATCTTCATAAACTGTTTCTCACGAAGCTCTCTTGCCACCGGTCCAAAGATACGGGTTCCCCGGGGAGTCTTGTCATCTTTGATAATGACTGCTGCGTTCTCATCAAACTTGATATAGGAACCGTCCTTGCGGCGGGCGCCCTTCACGGAACGGACCACAACCGCCTTGACCACGTCGCCCTTCTTTACAACGCCGCCTGGTGTTGCATCTTTAACGGAAGCAACGATCACATCGCCAATCTGCGCATATCTTCTGGTAGAGCCGCCCATAACGCGGATGCAGAGCAATTCTTTTGCACCGGTGTTATCGGCAACCTTCAATCTGCTTTCCTGCTGAACCATGTTTTTCCTCCTTTGCCGCTTGCGCGGCATTTTGTTTCGTCAAACTACTTAACCTTCTCTACGATCTCCACAAGTCTCCATCTCTTGTCCTTGGACAGGGGCCTTGTCTCCATCACCTTTACGGTGTCGCCGATATTGCACTCGTTGTTCTCGTCATGCGCCTTCAGCTTGTAGGTTCTCTTCACGACCTTTCCGTACAGAGGATGCTTCACATGCTCTTCGATCGCAACAACAATAGTCTTATCCATCTTGTTACTGGTAACCTTGCCAGTACGAGTCTTTCTCAGATTTCTTTCCACGATTGCTCTCCTTTCTCGCGCTTATACGTTACGCTCTGGCCTTCTCGGTGATGACAGTTTGAATACGCGCAATATTCTTTCGAACTTCCTTGATCCTTGCCGTATTGTCCAACTGGTTGGTCGCGTTCTGGAATCTCAAATTGAAAAGCTCTTTCTTAGCATCTACCAGTTCCTTAGCCAATTCAGCCTCGGATTTGGCCTTTAACTCTTCCACAAATTTATTTGCCTTCATTATGATACACCGCCTTCCAAATCTGCCTTCGAAACAATTTTACATTTGCAGGGAAGCTTATGCATAGCAAGACGCAGCGCCTCGCGCGCCTGCTCCTCGGAAACGCCGTTGATCTCAAACAACACACGTCCGGGCTTCACAACCGCCACCCAGTACTCCAAAGTACCCTTTCCGGAACCCATTCGGGTCTCGGCGGGCTTGGCTGTCACGGGCTTATCCGGGAAGATCTTGATCCAGACCTGACCGGTACGCTTTGTATAACGGGTAAGCGCAATACGCGCTGCCTCGATCTGATTCGATTTAATCCAGCAGGGCTCCATAGCCACCAGACCGTACTCACCGTAGGTAATCGTGTTCCCTCTGGTAGCCTTTCCGGCCATGGTACCACGGAACTGCTTACGACGCTTTACTCTCTTAGGCATTAACATTATTTATCGCTCCCTTCCGTCTGCTTTCCCTTTGTAGGAAGTACCTCGCCTTTATAGATCCAAACCTTGACTCCGACTTTTCCGTAGGTGGTGTCCGCCTCGGCAAAGCCGTAATCGATATCCGCTCTCAGAGTCTGCAGCGGAATGGTCCCCTCGCTGTAAAACTCCGTGCGGGCGATATCCGCGCCGCCCAGACGTCCTGCGCACGCTGCCTTGATCCCCAGCGCGCCGGCCTTCATGGTCCTGTTCATGGAGGACTTCATGGCACGCCGGAAGGATACACGGTTCTCCAGCTGCTGGGCGATGTTCTCGGCTACCAGCTGCGCGTCCTTATCCGGTCTCTTGATCTCCTTGATGTCCACAAGCACTTTCTTGTCCGTCATCTTGGACAGCTCCTGCTTCGTCACCTCGATCTTCTCGCCGCCCTTTCCGATGATGAGACCGGGCTTTGCGGTATAGATGATCACCTTTACCCTGTCAGACGCTCTCTCGATCTCGATCTTGGAAATCCCTGCGTCAAACAGCTTCTTTTTCAGATACTTTCTGATGTTGTAGTCCTCCACCAGATAATCGGCAAACTCCCCGTCCGAAGCATACCATTTGGAATCCCAATCTTTGATAACACCGACTCTCAAGCCGTGAGGATTAACTTTCTGTCCCATTTATTCTCTGCTCCTTTCCTACTTCTTCTCATCCAGCACAACGGTAATGTGGCTCGTTCTCTTCAGGATCCGGTAAGCCCTGCCCTGCGCTCTGGGGCGGATCCTCTTCATCGTGGGGCCCACATTCGCGTAGCACTCTGCGATGTAAAGGTTCTCAGGGTTCATACCGTTGTTGTTCTCTGCGTTCGCGATCGCGGACTGCAGCAGCTTCCGGATGACACCGGACGCATATCTGGGATTGTACTCCAGGATTGCCAGAGCAGTCTCCACATCCTTTCCGCGGATGGCATCCAGCACGAAGCATGCCTTCTGAACAGGAATTCTAGCATAAGACAGTTTTGCGGAAGGTCTTGTATCTTTCTGAGCGTTTCTCTCTCTCTTAATTTTGGATCTATGTCCCTTAGCCATAGATATATCCTCCTTTCAATCAACGCATCTGCCATAGCCTGAGCTACCAACAGACGATCTGTGACCTCCCTCCCGGGAAGTCATACGTTACCCTGCCGGGACCGCTTTTACTTCACCTTGGACTTTTTCTCGTCCTTGCCGTGGCCCCTGTAGGTCCGGGTGGCAACAAACTCGCCGAGCTTATGCCCCACCATGTCCTCCGTCACATACACCGGGACATGCTTTCTTCCGTCGTGAACCGCAAAGGTATGGCCCACAAAGGAAGGAAAAATTGTAGAGCGGCGGGACCAGGTCTTGATGACCTGCTTCTGTCCGGACGCATTCAGAGCATCCACTTTCTTTAACAGACTTGCGTCCGCGAAAGGTCCTTTTTTCAGTGATCTAGCCATTGTCTTTCCTCCTCAATTACTTGATTGCTTTGCCGTCGCGTCTTCTGACGATCAGCTTGTTGGAAGCCTTCTTTTTCTTGCGGGTCTTTAAGCCGAGAGCGGGCTTGCCCCAGGGAGTGCTGGGACCGGGACGTCCGATTCCGGTCTTGCCCTCACCACCGCCGTGCGGATGGTCGTTGGGGTTCATAACGGAACCGCGGACCGTAGGGCGGATGCCCATGTGGCGTTTGCGTCCCGCCTTACCGATCTTGACAAGGCTGTGATCAATATTTCCTACTACGCCCACCGTTGCGCGGCACACGAGAGGAACCATTCTCATCTCGCCGGAGGGGAGGCGCAGCGTTGCGTACTTGCCCTCCTTCGCCATCAGCTGTGCGGAGTTTCCGGCGGAACGGACCATCTGGCCGCCCTTGCCGGGATACAGCTCAATGTTGTGTACCAGAGTACCTACGGGGATCTCGGATAAAGGCAGACAGTTGCCGACCCGGACCTCCGCCTGGGGCCCGTTCATCACCTTCATGCCGTCGGTCAGCCCCTCGGGCGCCAGGATGTAGGACTTCTGGCCGTCCGCATAACAGATCAGTGCGATGTTGGCGGTACGGTTGGGATCGTACTCGATGCCGATGACCGTTGCCGGGATGCCGTCCTTATTCCTCTTGAAATCAATGATCCTGTACTTTCTTCGGTTGCCGCCTCCGTGATGTCTCACGGTAATCTTCCCCTGATTGTTACGGCCGGCGTTCTTCTTCAGAGAGACGCAAAGGCTCTTTTCGGGAGTGGTCTTTGTGATCTCAGAGAAATCGGAACCGGTCATATTTCTTCTGGAAGGTGTATAGGGATTGTATGTCTTGATTCCCATTGTCTTTTCTCCTTTTCATTCTGATTTTTTGCGCGGCTGCTTTCGTCCCGCCGCATACCTGAATCCAAACGCTTCATCACAGACCGGCGAAGATCTCGATCTCCTTGCTGTCCTCCGTCAGCCAAACGACAGCCTTCTTGGTCTTGGCGGTCTTTCCTACCACCATGCCGCGTCTCTTCTTCTTGCCGTCCTGGTTCATGGTGTTCACCTTCTTCACCTTGGTGCCCTCGAACATCCGCTCCACCGCTTCCTTGATCTGGGTCTTGTTCGCCTCGGTGTGAACAAGGAAGGTATACTTTTTCTCGCCCATGCCGGCCATGCTCTTCTCGGTGATGACCGGTTTCAGGATCACATCATAATACTGAATGTTTGCCATTACGCGTACACCTCCTCAATCTTTGCAACGGCGTCCTTGGTCAGGACTACCTTCTTCGCCTTCATAACGTCATACACGTTGATGTTGCTCACCAGAGCGGTATCCACATCCTCCAGGTTCCTCGCGGACATCATCACATTGACATCGTTGTCCGCAAGCACTACCAGGCCCTTGTCCACGCTCAGGTTGTTCATCACGTTCACAAAATTTTTCGTCTTGATCTCGCCAAGCTTCAGCTCGTCGAGCACCAGCAGATCGTTCCCCTGCACCTTGCTGGTCAGCGCGGACTTGAGCGCCGCTCTCTTCTCCTTTTTGTTGAGCTTGAAGGAGTAATCCCTGGGAACGGGAGCAAACACTACGCCGCCGCCCTTCCACTGGGGAGCTCTGGTGGAACCCTGTCTCGCATGACCGGTCCCCTTCTGTCTCCAGGGCTTTCTTCCGCCGCCGGAAACCTCGGAACGGGTCTTTGCCTTCTGGGTCCCCTGACGCCTGTTCGCAAGCTGCTGCACCACTGCCATGTGTACCAGGTGCTCGTTTATTTTCACACCGAACACGGCATCGCTCAGCTCGATTGTACCAACTTCCTTGCCTTCCATATTGTAAACAGATACCTTTGCCATCTGTCTGATCCTCCTTTCGCGATGCGCATTTATGCCTCGACCTTAACGGTCTCTTTGATGGTCACAAGAGCTTTC
>CANPWJ010000098.1 GCA_947584035.1 uncultured Acetatifactor sp.
GGGACGTACACGGTCTGGTACTACGTGCAGGGGGATGCGAACCACAGCGACACGACCCCCGCGTCCCTTACGGTTACTGTGGAAAAGGCGGAGGGCAGGGGCCGCGTCGCTATGAAGGGTTACTTCTGCGGCGATACGGATGCAGGCCCGGAGACGGAATCGGATACCAACGGCACGGAAAACGTGACGTACCTCTACCGGGAAAAGGGCGCGGAGGACAGCGCCTACAGCGAAAACAAACCCCTTGTGGCGGGGGAATATACGGTGAAGGCTGTTTTTGCGGAGACCGCAAATTATAAAGAAGCGGAGGCGGAGGCGGACTTTACGGTCACGCATCGGTTTGACGCCGACTGGAATGTGGAGAAGGACGGCGTCTACCAGACTTGCCCGTGCCATACGGATTTCCGCCTGGCGGAGAGCGGGCTGACGGAGGTCCCGGAGGCCCTGCGGGAGAACGAGATGTTAAACACGCCGGATAAGATCGCCAGGGCTCTTGCGCAGGAGGCGGCGGAGCAGGCGTCCATCCCGGAGCGGAACAGCGTCGTTTATGATGTAAAACTCCTGATCAAAGACAGCGGCAGTTTGGACTGGACGGAGGCGACGGAGGAGAACTTCCCCGAGAAAGGCATCGATGTCATACTGCCTTATCCGGAAGGCACAGATTCCAGCTATACGTTTACGGTGATCCATATGATCTCCGCAGGCGAGAAGGCCGGTCAGACGGAGAAGCCGGATGTCACCAACACAGAGCAGGGCATTTCCTTTACGGTAAAGAGCCTGTCTCCCTTCTATATCGGATGGACGGCGCCCCCTCTGCCGGCGGATTCGGAGAGCCGGGAGGAGCAGGGTGACAGGACAGAAACGCCTCCGGAGGAGGACGACGAAGAAACGGAGCCAGGGATGGTGACGCAACAGGCTTCCGAGTTCGCCGGCGCGGCGGCTGAAAAGAGCATGGTCAAGGCGGACGGAGCCAATCCAAAGAGCACACTTGCCGGGACGACCCATGAGCCGGAAGGACACAAGGAGAACGATGCGGGTCAGAAGGAACCTGCTTCCGATGGGGGCAGAGAGACGGAGGGGGCCGGGGCCGTCCAGGAGACGGAAGAGACCGGGGCCGTCCAGGAGGCGGACGAAACATTGTCTGTCCAGTCCGACAGCGGTTTAAACGGTCATTTTGGAATCTGGATACTGGCAATTCTGCTCCTGTTGCTGGCGTTCCTGTTCAGGATCCTTCTGCTCTTGAAAAGACGGAAGGAGGAGAAAGAGGACTGACGGCCACAGGTGAAAATAAGGAGGGGCTGCTGCAAAATAGAGGAATCCTCTATGGAGCGGCAGCGCTCTTTTACTTCCAGGTTTGGCTTTTACTTCCAGGTTTTGGCTTTTACTTCCAGGCGGTTTTGGCTTGGGGATTGACAATATTTTATTTGTATGCTATAGTGTACGTGTTTTTAGCTTTAACCATATAGAGGAAAATACAGGTTTGACTTCGCAGATGAGGTTGTTTCTTCCTTGTCTGTATTTTTTTGGAATCTGTATTTGGAGGAAAGCGGAAACGATAGAAAAGGAGGGAAATACTATGTTGGAAATTGTCACAAAAGTCAATGACGTGGTCAACGGCATTGTCTGGGGATGGCCGGCGCTGATCCTTCTGGCGTTCGTAGGGATCCTGATGACCTGCCTGACCAAATTTTTCCAGATCGGCCACATCGGCCACTGGATGAAGATGACTGTGGGCGCTATCTTTCAGGACAGACATGTGGTAGGGCACACGGGGGATAAGTCGATCTCGCAGTTTCAGTCCCTGTGCACGGCGCTGGCGGCTACCGTGGGCACGGGCAACATCGTGGGCGTGGCCGGAGCCATCATGGTGGGCGGCCCGGGCGCGGTGTTCTGGATGTGGCTCATCGCCTTCTTTGGCATGATGACCAATTATTCCGAGAATGTGCTGGGTATCTTCTACCGCCGCAAGAATAAGGCGGGGGAGTGGTCGGGAGGCGCCATGTACTACCTGCGGGACGGCCTGGGCGCCAAGAAGGGCTGCAAACAGATCGGCATGGTCCTGGCGGTGCTGTTTTCCATATTCTGTTTCCTGGCCTCCTTCGGGATCGGAAACATGACCCAGGTAAACTCCATCTCCGGCAACATGCACGCGGTGTTTGGCGTGCCTGCCTGGGTGACCGGCATCGTGATCCTGATCCTGGGCGGCCTGGTGATCGTAGGCGGCCTGAAGCGTATCGCCGCCGTCACCGAGAAGATTGTGCCCTTCATGGTGGTGATCTACATCTTGGGCAGCGTGGTGATCTTCTTCACCAATATCTCCCATGTGGGCGCCGTGTTTACCGCGATCTTTAAGGGCGCCTTCGCCATGCAGGCGGTAGGCGGCGGTATCGTGGGTTCCGGCATCCGTCTGGCCATCGAGCAGGGCATGAAGCGGGGCGTGTTCTCCAACGAGGCGGGCCTTGGCTCCTCTGTCATGGTTCATTCCAGCTCCAACGTGAAGGAGCCTGTCCGTCAGGGGATGTGGGGAATCTTTGAGGTGTTTGCGGACACCATCGTTGTCTGCACCCTGACCGCCTTTTCCGTGCTCTCCTCGGGCCTGGTGGATCTGAATACCGGTGTGGCCGCGGCGGAGTACGGGAACATTACGCTCACCAGCGCCAACATGGTGTCCACGGTGTTCTCCATCCACTTTGGCAAGCTGGGCTCCGGCTTTGTGGCGATCGCCGTCATGCTGTTTGCCTTCTCCACGGTTCTGGGATGGAGCCATTACGGCACGAAGGCGTGCGAATTCCTCTTCGGGGAGAAATTTACCATCGTCTACCGTGTGATCTTCGTGCTGGCGATCTTCGGCGGCGCGGTGATGAGCGACAATCTGGCGTGGGATCTGGCGGATACCTTCAACGGCCTGATGATGCTGCCCAACCTGATCGGCGTCCTGGTGCTCTCGCCCCAGGTGTACCGGATCACCCAAAACTATGTGGACCGCGTCCTCAAGGGGAAGAAGGAGAAGCCCCTGCTCTCCGCTTTCGCGGATATTCAGGAGGAGCAGGAGAAAAATCTTGGAGCAAGCGCGTAACCATACGCTGTTTTGCGTCTGCGGATACATAAAAGGGCCGGGTCTGCACATACTAGGAAAAAACAACCGAAAGGCGGAGACGAGTATGGACAGCAGACAGCAGCAGAGCAAACAGTATGAGAAGTATGTGAAGGAGGTGACCCCCACCCACAACCTATGGCTTCAGATGCTGAAGGCGTTTTTGGTGGGCGGGGCGATCTGTCTGCTGGGCCAGTGTTTTTTGAACCTGGGTACGGACCGGTTCGGACTGGATCCGCAGACCGCCGGCAGCTGGTGCTCGCTGCTCCTGATCCTGTGCTCCGTGCTCCTGACCGGGCTGAATATCTATCCCAGTATTGTAAAGTGGGGCGGCGCGGGAGCGCTTGTTCCGATCACGGGATTTGCCAATTCGGTGGCGGCCCCCGCCATTGAATTTCAGAAGGAGGGGCAGGTCTTTGGCATTGGCTGTAAGATCTTCACCATCGCCGGGCCGGTCATCCTCTACGGAATCTTTACCAGCTGGGTCCTGGGACTGATCGGCTGGGCCGGCAGGGCGTTCGGGTGGTTTTAAGAGAGCCGCGCGGCGCGGCCTTTTCCCGGGAACGGATGGGAGTCTGCCTGTGCAGACTCCTTTTTTAACGAATGAGAAAGTGGGAGGGAGATACGTATGAGTAATGAACTTTTGCTGATCCTGGATGTGATCGTGATCTATACCTGTGTGGTGCTGTTTTACCGGTTCCTTGGGAAAACGGGCCTCTATTGCTTTACGGTGCTGGCCACCATCGCCGCCAACATCGAGGTGCTGATCGTGGTGGATGCCTTCGGCATGGAGCAGACCCTGGGGAATATCCTGTTTGCCTCCACCTTTCTGGTGACGGATATCCTCAGCGAGACGGAAGGGAAGCGGGCCGCCAACCGGGCCGTGCTCCTGGGCTTTGTGTCCTCCGCCGTGTTCATCCTGATCTCCCAGTCCTGGCTTTTGTACACGCCGAACGCCAGCGATTGGGCGGCGCCCTCCATCCGCACGGTGTTCGCCAATACGCCCCGGCTGATGCTCAGCAGTATTCTGGTCTACGCGGTGGTGCAGACCTTCGATGTGTTCGCCTACCATGCCATCTGGGAAAAGACCACCCGGCGCTTCGGGGATTCCCGGCGTTTCCTGTGGCTTCGGAACAACGGCTCCACGCTGGTGTCCCAGTTTTTTAACACCTTTCTCTACAACTTTGCCGCCTTCTGGGGCGTCTATGAGACGGGCACGCTCTGGAACATCGTCCTTTCCAGCTACGTGATCTTTATCTTCACCAGCCTTTTGGACACGCCGGCCGTGTACCTGGCCAGAAAACAGGCGGGCAAGGCGCGCCTGTAGGAGTGCATATAGGAGTGCATATAGGAGTGCCTGTAGGAGTGCCCGGCGCATAATTTCCGCATCCTCCGCACAGACTATGCAGCACAGGGAGAAACTGTCGGAGGGACTTATGTCAAACGTGATAGTATATTTGAAATGCGACCGTAACGTGGAGGTGCAGGGACCGGACGCCTATCTGAGCGATCTGGGAACCCTGCGCTGTCAGGACAGCACGGTGAGCGCCAAGTGCAAGGCACTGAAGGTGCATCACTTCAGGGAGGGGGATCCCAGGCGCACGGTGGTAAGCGTTCTGAAGCTGGTGGAGCTGATGGAGCAGACCTGCCCCAACATCTGTGTGGAGAACGTGGGAGAGACGGATGTGCTGGTGGAATGGGTATCGGTGAACCGGCGAAAAGGCTGGCGGCAGGGGGTCAAGGCGGCCTTGGTGTGCCTGGTCAGCTTCTTTGGCACCGCCTTTACCATCATGGCCTACCACAACGACGTGGGGATCCATGACGTCTTTGCGGAAATATACCGCATCGCCATGAACCGGGAGCCCTCCGGGATCAATGTGCTGGAAATCTCCTATTCCGTGGGCCTGGCTGCCGGGATCGTCACCTTTTTCAACCATGTGGGCGGAAGAAGGCTGACGAAGGACCCCACCCCCATCGAGGTAGCCATGCGCAATTATGAGCAGGATGTGGATAAGACGCTGATCGAGACCGCCGCCAGGGAGGGAAAGGAAGAGGAGGCAAAGTCCTAGCGGGGAGAGGGGCATGGTTCAGCAGAGGGAAAAGCCCTTTGCCTTCAGACATTCGGCCACCTCGTAGGCGCCGTCTGCGTGGAATACCATAATGGGCTTGCCGGAGAGACGGTTGAAGGAGAGGTAGAGATAGTCCACGTTGATGTTGCTCTCGGACAGGGCCATCAGCAGATGGTGCAGATTGCCCACCTCGTCGGTGACCTCCACGCCCAGCACGTCCGTCAGGCGGCAGAGATACCCCTTCGCCGTGAGCGCTGCCGTGGCCGCGTCCGGGTCGGACACCACCATGCGGACGATGCCGTACTCCGCGCTGTCGTTAGTGACGGAGCCCAGGATGTTGATCCCGTTGTCCGCCAGGATGCCGGTGATATCCTGCATGGTGCCCTTCTTGTTCTCGGCGTAAATGGAAACCTGTTTTAACATAAAAACCTCCTTGCGTCAATGCGTTATGATAACGGACATTCGGACTGGAAAGTGCGTAAAATAGGCATTTTCCAGTTTTTCTTTTTACACTGTAATGTTAATAGGATGTTGCGAAAATAAATCTGTACGTTTCCTACCTTCCATCGCTTCCCTTGAAAATACGGTCGGAATATGGTAAGATCTTCTTGGGTGTCACCAAGATGGTAGGTGGCTGGCCCTCTTCGGAGGGACTGTGACCCTCCGATTACATAGAAACCCGCAAGGGAATCTGGTGAAAGGAGGGCGATGCTGATGTTGACGATTGAAGGACTTATTGCTGTAACCAGCCTTGTGCTGACGGCGTTCGGTCTCGGATATGCCATCGGACGCAGCGATAATAACAATACACAGAAATAGCCGCCACGACCTGGTAAGTTGAGCGGCTATTTCTATAGCTAACTATTCCGGGCCAGCCATCTATCGGTGGCACCTTTTTTCTATCCTTACTATATCACAGTTTGTTTTTGGCTTCAAGTATCTTTTTCGGAAAGCAGGGAGGTAGACAAGGAGGATTTGTTATGGTAGACTATGGAAAACACGGATCGATAAGCATATGAACCGGACAGAACGCAGGGATAAGAGAGGGATCGGCGGAGGACCTGTATAGGCAGCGGTCAATGAAAAACATGAGAAGATCAGGAGGATTGAAAGCCGTGATTCTGGCGCTCCTGCTGGCTGGCGGTCTGCTGTTGGCGGCGGGAAGGGAGCTTGCCTCCGGCGCGCCGGAGGCTACAGACGGGCCACAGGGAAACGGAGTGCAGGAGAGCGGAGCACTGGGCGAAGGAGCGTCTGGGAGCGGGCCGCAGGAGAGCGGAGCACTGGAAGAAGCGTCTGGGAGCGGGCCGCGAGAAAGTGGAGCACCGGGCGAAGGAGTGTCTGGAAGCGGGATGCGAGAAAGCGGAGCACCGGGAGAAGAAGTGTCCGGGAGCGGAACGCAGGAGGCAGGAGTACCAAGAGAAAGCGCGCGAAAGAGCGGGCTGCCGGTCCGGCGGATCTTTGGAGATCTCTCCGCGGATGCGATCGAGGCCGTGGAATTGGAATACCGTGCGGGAAATGGGTTAGTCAGCCTGTCGCCGCCGGATCAGAAGATCCAGCGGGAATTTCTGGAAAATCTGTTTCGGCTGGAAGGGGAGGCGTGCGAGCAGCCGGATGAGGACAGCGTCTGTAGTTTTTCCCTCTATCGGCCGGATCAGGACTGGATCTTTGTCGCCGTCTATGCGGGCGGCTGTCTCTATCGCTCCGACACAAAAACCTGTTTCCGGGTGGGGACGGATCTTCGGGAACAGGTGATGGATCCGTATCTGTCCGCGGCGACGGAGGCGCTGTTGAGCAGGGTAGCGGCAGAAAAGATGCGGCAGACCATCCGCGGCGTGCTGCGGGAAGAGGGAAGCACCCTTGTCTCCCTTTCGCTCGCCCAGCCGCAGGGGCTGTCCTGCTGCCTGTTTGAGACCAGCGCCGGCATCGGTTCGGAATTTCATGTGCTCTGCGCAGGAGCGTGGGAAGGGAAGGAGCTTCCTGTCCGGCACTATGTTTTGCCGTTAAACGATGCGGAGAATTCCACTATCAATCAGTTATCCTCCGACAGCCGGATCCAGGGGGAGGATATGGATTTTGACGGCAGTCCGGACCTGCTCATCTATGTGGCTTCCAACGGGGGGAGCGGAGGCATATTTGAGCATTACCGACTCTTGCGGTGGGACGACGCGGCAGAGGAATTTGTATATTTCCCCTCTTTTCCGTACTGGGTCAACCAGCTGGAGCCGGAGCGTCAAAGGGTCATTTGCCGGGGCCGGCTGGGAGTGTGTTATCTGTACACGGAGGTCTATTCCGTCGTGGACGGAGCGTATCGGCTGACCCAGGAGCTGGTGGTGGAGTGGGTACCCCGGGGAGAAACGGAGGAGTGGGGGATTACGGTCTCTTATTATGAGGGGGAAGAGCTGAAGCGAACGATCGACGTGAGCGGCCTTACCAACGAGGAGATCGATGAGCGGGTAAGTGAGCAGATTCCAGAGTGGGATGCAGGTCCTGCCGTCTTTTTATAGGGATAACTCCCTATGGATGACTCTCTATAGATGACTCCCTTTGGACAGCTCCCAGTGGATAGCTCTGCCCGCTGCAGGGGAAGGTAGTATAAATACAGTTTTAGAGAAAGGATGGGACAGAAAAGAATATGAAAACAGCAGACAGTATTTCCATACCGGTCATTTTGAAGGTGGGGAAGGGAACGCTGAAGAACATCGGCGGTTATCTGAAGGACGAGGGGCTGGACCAGGTGGTGATCTACTTTGGAAACGGCCTGATCGATCTGTTCGGCATGGACGTGATGGCGTCCTTGAAGGAGACGGGCGTCCATGTGCTGGAATACCGGGAGCTGGACACGGTGGATATCGATGACATCATTTCCCTGGCGTTTGCCATTTCCAACCAGGCGAAGGCGGTGATCTCCATCGGGGGCGGAAAGGTGATCGACGCGGGCAAGTACGCGGCCTTTCTGCGCAGCCTTCCCTTTATCAGCGTGCCCACCTCCAGCTCCAGCGACGGGTTTTCCAGCGCCAGCGCGTCCCTGATCGTGGACGGCAGACGCACCTCCGTGCCGGCGAAGCTGGCCTATGGCATTGTGGTGGATACGGAGGTGATCCGCACGGCTCCCGTGCAGTTCATCTATTCGGGCATCGGCGACATGGTCTCCAAGATCACGGCGATCTATGACTGGCTCTACGAGCAGCAGTGCGGTTACGCGGTGGTCAATGACTTCGCCGTGATGATCGCCAAGAAGGCGGTCAACAGCTTTGTGCGCACGCCCTACGAGAGCATCCAGGACGAGCTTTTCC
>CANPWJ010000099.1 GCA_947584035.1 uncultured Acetatifactor sp.
ACTGCGAAATTCAAAATAATGACACGCCGGGATATCCGATCCCGAAGCGGGGCATTTATTATACGGCCAGAATGATCTCTTCCCAGCGGGGTACAATATTTAAAGACCAGGAGTACGGGAAGATCAAAAAAGTGGTGTCGATCTGGCTGTGTGAAGATACGGCAGATGCCCGGTCCGACACCATCAACCGATATTCTTTTACGGAGGAGTGCCTGAGAGGGGATTTCCGAGAGAAGAAAAAGGATTATGATCTGATGACGGTCGTGGTGCTGCGGCTTGGGAGAAAGGGAGAAAGCAGCGAGGATAATGCGATCCGGCTTTTGAGCAAGATGTTCTCTACAAATCTCAGCTATGAGGATAAGCTGGACGCGCTGCAGAATGAGTTTAAGATCCGTGTGAGCAGGGAAATGAGCGAGGAGGTGCAGAACATGTGCAACTTGAGTGTGGGCGTTTTAAATAAAGGCATTTCGGTGGGCGAAATGAAAAAGGCTAAAGAGACAGCGTATGAACTTCGAGATATGGGACTGCCGGATGAAAAAATCGCACGGGCAGTCAAGGTCAGCATGGATACGTTGCAGGAGTGGTTTGCAGAACGCGAAGCGTTGCTTGTAAAGTAACAGGCGGCAGCTCATGCCGGAACAGAATGAAACAGCTTTATAAAAAGACGGGTGAAAGCGATTGCGTTTCCCGTCTTTTTTATGCCTGTTATGCAATAGAAGTTCATTTTTAAGGGCAAAGAAAAGCCCCTTGATCGTATGACAAACCGGACAGTCTGTGATAAAATAGATTCTATGAAAAACAGCATACAACATAGGAGTGAGATGCTGTCAAAGGAAACGAATCAGAAGCGGAAATGGTGCTGTTTGAGCCGTATTATGACGGAAAAGACAGACGCTGCACCATTATATGAAAACAGATGAAAATACAGTATGGAGGAGATCGCTATGGGTGAAAGAATGATTCGTGTTACTGGAAGGGGACAGTTAAAGGTCAGGCCGGACATGACGAGAGTCACAATGACGCTGGAGGGCATCCGAAAAGATTATACGAAAGCGCTCAAGGCTTCCTCGGAAGATACGGAAGCTCTGAAGGAACTGTTGGAACGGGAAGGTTTTTCGCGGGAGAAGATCAAAACGCTGTCGTTTGATGTGAATATGGAAAAGGAATCTTACCGGGATAAGGATGGAAACTGGAAATCCAGATTCAAAGGGTACCAGTACCGTCATACGATGAAGATCGAGTTTTTGTCGGACCAGAAACGTCTTGGGAATATCCTGTATCTGCTGGCAAATCATACGACGATCCGGCCGGAGTTCTGTTTCAGCTTCTTCGTAGGGGATGTGGAAGCTTCAAAGAATGAGCTTCTGGGAAAAGCGGTAGCCGATGCGAAGGAAAAAGCGGCAGTCTTGGCGAGCGCAGCCGGATGTACGCTGCAAAGCATTGTGTCCATAGACTACTCCTGGGGAGAGATCGAGCTGGAGGTGAGTCCTTATAAACGGACGATGCTGGCAGAAGATGCGGCAGCGGAACCGGACGAAGCCTGTTATGAAATGGACATTGAGCCGGACGACATTGAAATGAGTGATACGGTCACCGTCGTGTGGGGGATTGAGTAGGAAGGGGGAAGAGAGGGATGAGTGATATCCAAATCCAAAAAATCAGTATCACCCAGCTCCACACGGACGCCATAGTCAATGCGGCAAATGAAGGATTGTGGGAGGGCGGCGGAGTCTGCGGCGCGATCTTTCGGGAAGCGAGATCAAAAGAATTGCGAAAAGCGTGTGAAGCCATCGGCGGCTGCAAAACCGGCAGTGCGGTCATAACGCCGGGGTTTGCGCTTCCTGCAAAATACATCATTCATGCGGTAGGGCCGAGATGGAGCGGCGGAGAACGGAATGAACCAAAGCTGCTGTATGGCGCATATGAGCGGTCTTTACTGCTGGCGAAGGAGAAAGACTGCCATTCCATCGGGTTTCCGCTGATTTCCGCAGGGATATTCGGCTATCCTGTGGAGCAGGCATGGAGAAAAGCGCTGCAGGCATGTGCGGATTTTATCGGGAAAAATCCAGACTATGAGATAGAGGTCGTGTTTGCCGTTCTGGAGGATGATATTCAGGCCATAGGAGAGAAGATGCTGAGGGAAATATTCCCGGCAGCTGCAGGACGCAGGATGCCGGATGCGTGCATGGTAGAAAACCCTATTTGAGACAGAGGAACTCAGAAGGCATTTGCAGTCCTTTCATGTCTATCAGCCTCCGCAGAATTATAGAGGGCTTTATCCAATATTGCATGGTTGTTTTGAACAGGCATACCAGGATGGCATTGTAATTGGAAATTACGGAACAATCATTGAGGAAAGCGGTATTTCAGAAAAAGATCTTGCCCATCCGTCAAAGGAGTGGGTTGCGTCGCTGTCAAAAGATCAAATTTTAGCGTGTATCGCATGGCATTTTCGCAGGGATCATTTTGTTGAGGGGAGCTGGAGGAACGACTCTGTGGCAAATGGACATATGTTAGAACTGGTGCGGGGATATTTAGGCAGACGAGACAAATCTTTGGTTGTGGAGGTATCATCATGCTGAAAAAAGTAAATCAGCTTCTGAATACGATAATCGGCGCATTTGTGGGAGTTTTTATCGGGCATGGAATCTATGTATTCCGGGATTTTAAGACGCATCCGGATTTATATGCAGTGCAGTCTGCGCCATGGTACACAAGCATTTTACTATATGGCAGCGTAACGGCTGTGGTTTTGGTCATAGCGATGATCCTGAAATGGATCATACGGCATAAACTACAACAGCAATAACCTTCGGTCTGTCCGGTAACTTCGTGAGATGAACTGCGGGATGAACTATAAAATGCTCACAGTTTATGAAATTGTACGGATCCTGCAGACAGTTATTTTGGTTTTTCTATGCGCCTCTGTTCCGTTTTCCCGGTTGACCAGCACTCGAAAGAGTGGTAAAGTATAATCAAAAGAATGATGACTGTTACAGCGGTCAGGAATGGAGGGCAGAGACATGAAGAAGCGTAAACTGGCAGCGCTGGGGCTGGGAGCCGCGGCGGCCGCCACGGCCGCCGGGATCGGCGAGTCCGTGTATTTTTACGGCCGGACCATGAAGCGGGGGAAGGCCAAGACGGAGCGCACCGTCAAGATGGCCGGAACGGACTGGTCGCAGTATTCCGAGTTTATTGCGGAGCGCAAGGAAAAGCTGCTGCAGCAGCCCCGGGAGGACGTCTATCTGGAGGCGAAGGATGGACTGAAGCTTCACGCCACCTATTTTCCCCAGGGTGAGGCGAAGAAAGTGGCTCTGTGCTTCCACGGCTACACCGGAGAGGGGATGCAGGACTGCCTGGCCATCTCCGGCTATTTCCTGCGCAGGGGGTACAGTCTGCTGCTGGTGGACGAGCGTGCCCACGGGCAGAGCGAGGGAGAGTACATCGGCTTCGGGTGCCTGGACCGGGAGGATGCCCTGGGCTGGATCCACTGGATCATTGAACGGTGCGGGGAGGATGTGGAGATCCTGATGCACGGGACGTCCATGGGCGGCTCCACCGTACTGATGGCCAGCGGCCTTGCGCTTCCGCCCCAGGTGAAGGGGATCATATCGGACTGCGGCTTCACCTCCCCCAAGGAGGTGTTTACCCATGTGCTGCACTCCATGTATCATCTTCCGGCTTTCCCGGTGATCCCGGTGGCGGATGCCATGAACCGGAAGCTTGCCGGCTACGGGATGGACGAGTGCAACGCGGCCAGGGAGGTGCGGAAGGCGACCGTTCCGATCCTGATGATCCACGGGGACGCGGACACCTTTGTACCGGTCTCCATGTGCGACGAGATTTATGAAAATATCGCTTCTCCCAAACAGAAGCTGATCATAGAGGGGGCGGCTCACGCAGAGAGCTATTACAAGGACACAGAACGCTACGAACAGGCCATGGATCAGTTCATAGCGGGCTTAGAGGAAAAAGGAGGGAAGGAATGAAAACAAGAAAAGGCTACAAAGTGTACCCGCTCACCAAGGCGCAGAAGTTCCACTTTTATTATCTGGAGTTCTGCCCCAAAAAGGAGGTCTTAAACATCGGCACCAGCCTGACCATCGCGGTGGAGCTGGACTGGGAGGTGTTAAAGCAGAGCATCTACAAGGCATACGAGCGCTGCGAGGCCATGCGCCTTCGGCTTGCCCAGGACAAGGACGGCACCTGGTATCAGTATGTGGTGGACCGGGAGGAACGGGAGATCGAGTTTGTGGACTTTACAGACGTGAGCATGGAGGAGGCGGAGCGCACCATGGAGAGCTGGACGCAGGTCCCCTTCGAGCACAAGGATTCGCCGCTGAACCGGATCGTTATGATCCGTATGCCCGACGGGCACAACGGCATTTACTTCCTGGCGGATCACCTCTCCATGGACGCCCAGTCCCTGATCTGCTTTATGAAGGATATCATCGAGCTGTACTGCAGCGTGCAGTATGAGAATGTTCCCTATCCCTCCGACATGACCTCCTACCTGGAGCAGCTGCAGAAGGATCTGGCCTATGAGGCGGGCTGCCGGGCGAAGGATCGGGATACGGAGTTTTTCCACAAGCTGATCGAGAGTTCGGAGCCTATCTACAACGGGCTGGACGGCGACGAGCTGGAGAAACAGCGGGCCCGCAGCAAAAACAAGAAGCTGCGCGCGATCGTGAACGTGTCGGATTCGGTGGACTCTGCCCTGGATATCTTCCACCTGGAGGAGGAGCCCACGAAACGCCTGATGGAGTTTTGCGAGAAATACCACGTGTCCCTTGCCACGCTGCTTTTGATGGGACTGCGCACCTATTTCCAGAAGGTGAACGGAAACGACGACGTGTCCATCAACTCGGCGATCGCCAGGCGCGCCACCCTGCAGGAGAAAAAGTGCGGCGGCACCCGGATCCATTCCTTTCCGCTCCGCACGATCCTTTCCCGGGACAAGACCTTCCTGGAGGGAATCTATGAGGTGCGCGACCGGCAGAACGAGTTGTTCCGCCATGCCAATTTCGATCCGGTGGAATACTTTGCGTACCGGAGCAAGACCTATCCCACGGATCCGGGGTGCACTTATGAGCCCATGTCGCTGACCTATCAGCCCCTGACGCTGCGGGAGAAAGGCCTGGAGCGTCTGGGCGACATCCACTACAAGACCAAGTGGTATCCCAACGGTGCCACCACCCAGGCCATGTACCTGACGGTCATGCACCGCCCGGACGACAACGGACTGGACTTTAACTTTGAGCACCAGGTGAAGGCTGTGTCCAGGGAGAAGCTGGAGTATCTGTACTATTATCTGTGCCGGATCATGTTCCGGGGGATCGAGGATCCGGAGCAGACGATCGGTGAGATCATCGACGCGGTATAGCGGGTTTGCCCCAAGGGAATTTCGCAGATGCCTGAGACAGATAAATTGAGAAAGGAGAAGGATCATGTTAGAGAGGCTGAAGGCAATCATTGTCAACTATGTGGAGGTGAAGGAGGATGCGATCACTCCGGAGTCCCGCTTTATGGAGGATCTGGGATTTACCTCCTTTGACTTTATGAGTATGCTGGGAGAGCTGAGGACGAGTTCGACGTGGAGGTGGACCAGCAGGAGGCAGCGGGGATCCGCACGGTAGGCGAAGCGGTGGAGTACCTGGAGAAGCTGTCCAAGTAGGCGCAGAAGAGTGAGAAGCGCGGCGGATGGCGGGAGCAGGGGGGGAACCCTGTCTGCAGCCGCGGGAAAGGTCTGGTTAGACATATGGTTTGTAAGACGATTCGTGAGATTTTGGTGGACGCCGAGCGGCGCTTTGGGGATGGGGATGCCGTTCGCTACAAGGTAAAAAAGGATGAGATCGGCCGGAAATCCTACACCCAGCTGAAGGAGGATTCCGAGCGTTTTTCCGCGGTGCTGGAGGCATTGGGAGAGCGGGGGAACCATATCGCCCTGACAGGCCCCACCTCCTACCAGTGGATGGTCACCTATCTGGGGACCGTGGGCAGCGGCAGCGTGGCGGTCCCGCTGGATGTGTCCCTGCCGGCGGAGGAACTCTGTGAGCTGCTGGACCGGGCGGATGCCGCAGCCATGGCGCGGGAGCGCTGTCCCAAGCTGAAGCATATCATCTCCATGCAGGAGGGAGAGCCGGAGAACGGCGTGGAATCCTTTGCCGCCCTGCTGGAGGCGCAGCGGCCTGGATTTGACTGCGCGATCGATCCGGATTCCCTCTGCACGATCATGTTTACCTCCGGGACCACCGGGAAGAGCAAGGGCGTGATGCTGACCCAGCGCAATCTGGCGGAGAATGCCACCTGCCTGGACATGAGGATACCGGAGCGCACCGTGATCCTGACGGTGCTGCCCATCCACCACGCGTACTGCCTTTCCATGGACATCCTGAAGGGGATCTCCCTGGGGAGCATTATCTGCATCAATGACTCCCTGATGCGGGTGGCCAGGAATATCAAGCTGTTTGAGCCCAACATGATCCTGATGGTGCCTCTGATGATCGAGACCCTGGCAAAGAAGCTGGAGGAGGCGTCCATGCTTCCCGCGGGCATCGTGAAGAACAAGGTATTCGGCAAGCAGCTCCACACCATCTGCAGCGGCGGGGCCTACTTAAATCCGGCCTATCTGGATCTGTTTGCAAAGTACGGCATCACGATCCTGCAGGGCTATGGGATGACGGAGTGCGCCCCGGTCATCAGCACGAACTTAAGCTGGTGCATCAAACGGGATTCGGTGGGGAAGCTTATGCCCAACTGCGAGGCAAAGACCGTGGACAACGAGCTGTGGGTGCGCGGTAGCAGCGTGATGATGGGTTACTATCAGATGCGGATGCGGAAGCCTTCGCCCCGCTGGCGGCGGCCTATCGTATGCCCAAGGAGACGGAGGAGACACTGAAGGATGGCTGGCTCCTGACCGGAGACCTGGGGTATGTGGACGAGGACGGCTACGTGTTCCTGACGGGACGCAAGAAGAACCTGATTATCACCAAGAACGGCGAGAACGTCTCGCCAGAAGAATTGGAAAATAAGCTGGGCGGGCAGCGCCTGATCCAGGAGATCCTGGTGAGAGAGAGCGAGGGCGTGATCGAGGCCGAGATCTTCCCGGATTACGAGTATGTCAAAAAGAAACATATCTCCGACGTACAGGCGGCGCTGCAGAAGCTGATCGACGAGTACAATCAGGGTGCGCCGGCTTACAAGAAGATCTACCGCCTGAAGGTGCGGGAGACGGAGTTTGAAAAGACGCCGTCCAAAAAGATCAAACGTTTTTAATGGGAGGGGTTACAGTTGGCAAAATGGATCAAGTTGGGAAGGTACCACAAGGTTCTGCAGGATGTCCTGTCCGGAGAGATGGATGGGGAGATCCCGTTTAACGAGCTCTGTGTTCTGTTAAAGATGCTGGGATGTAAGCTGGACCATGTCTCCGACAGCCGTCAGATCTTTTCTTACGGCGGCGTGGAGGAGAAGCTCGATCTGCAGACGGACAGCGGGAACGGTGCCATGGCCAGCCCGGAGCATGTGCGAGGGGTTCGGGAGTTTATCCGGAAATATATCAATGTGTGACAGAAGAAGAGAACCGTTTGGAAAGACGGTTCTCTTTTCGGGAGCATGGGGACAGGCGGCAGAGATGCGGAATGAGAGGGAAAATGGAGACACAGCAAAGACCCGGTGAAGAAAAGCAGGAGAAGCCTCTGGAGGCAGGGGGATTTTTGTTCTATACCGAGAAGGACGCGGAGCTTGCCCGGCAGGAGGGCAGGAAGATCCAGTATCTGAAGGCGCATATGGACGTGAAGAATCCGGACAGTATCCGCGGCCTTTACGAGAAGGCGATCCAGGAGCGGGTGTTTAAGACGCCGGTGGGACTGTTCTTTTTGAAGGAGCTCCAGAATTATCTGGTGAAGCATCCGGGAACTGGCCAGGAAAAGCTGCCTCCGATCCCTCTCTTTGTGCCCTTTGAGGGGGAAATGCGCAGCCATACCGCGCCGGCCAGGCAGCGGGTGCAGCCGGCGGAGGAAAAGAAACAGAGAGTACAGATCCTTCCGGTCTCCGTCTGCCTCAACATCGCGCTGATCCTCGCCGTGATCATCATGTTTGCGGTCACGCTGACGTCGGATCAGCCGAATATTCTGAATTATGAGCGGGCCTTGACGGATCGCTACGCCGGGTGGGAGCAGGAGCTGACGGAGCGGGAACAGGCGGTCCGGGAGGCGGAGCTGGAGCTGCAGAGGAACCCTTAAACGGGCGAAAAGGACGGATAACAGAGCGGAGGCGGGATAATGGAGCGCTTAAAAATCTTGGTGGTGGATGACGAGAGCCGGATGCGCAAGCTGGTGCGCGACTTCCTGGTGAAAAGCAATTTCGACGTGGTGGAGGCCGCCGACGGGGAGGAGGCGGTGGATCGCTTTTTCCAGGAG
>CANPWJ010000100.1 GCA_947584035.1 uncultured Acetatifactor sp.
TGGCGGTCGCCTGATAATTGGACGACTCCGCGATCCCGCCCACAATGCCTTCGCTCTGCTGCACCACGTTCGTGATCGCCTCCAGGGCGCTGGCCGTCTCGTCCGCGATCCGGGAACCGGCGCTCACCTTCTGGATGGAATCCTCGATCATCTCCGCGGTCTCCGCCGCTGCCGCCGAGCTCTTGGCCGCCAGGTTGCGGACCTCCTCGGCCACCACCGCAAAGCCCTTGCCGGCGTCGCCCGCCCTCGCGGCCTCCACCGCCGCATTCAGCGCCAGGATATTGGTCTGGAACGCGATGTCGTCGATCACCTTGATGATCTTGGAGATGCTGGCGGACGCCTTGTTGATCTCCTCCATGGCGGTCACCATATCCTGCATCTGGCTGTTGCCCTTCTTGACGTTCTCAATGGCCTGTGCCATCAGCCGGGCAGCCGTGTCCGCCTCCTCGGCGTTCTGCTTTGTTTTCTCCGCAATATCGCTGATCGAGGCCGTGATCTGCTCGATGGCGCTGGCCTGCTCCGTGGAGCCCTGGGCCAGTGCCTCGCTGGCGCTGGCTACCTGGGAGGCGCTGGTGTTTACCTGGTAAGCGCCGTCGCTGATATTGGAGAGCGCATGGCCGTTGCGGGCCACCAGCTGCTTCAGGGCGATCCCCATGGCGTCCTCCTCGGACTTGGGCGTTACCTCCAGCGCCAGGTTCCCGTCCGCCACCTCCTGCACGATATGCGTCTGGTACTTGATGTTGTCGATCACCTGCTGCAGCTCCTCCAGCATGGTGCCGAACTCGTCATTCCCCTGCTTCTCCAGCTTGATCTCCACCTTGCCGGCCGCCAGATCCTTCGCCGCGGCGTTCAGCTGTGCGGTGGCCAGACGGACCGTCCTTCCAAGCGAAACCGACATAAACGTCATAATTCCGACCATGATCACAAAGACCACCGCCGTAAAGATCGCGTAGTTCCGCAGATAACTGTGCGAATCGGCCACCTTGAGGATATCCCTCGCCGTGGTGTAGCCCGCATACAGCAGCAGGATCAGCATAACATCCAGGATACAATAGCTTCCGATCAGTTTGGTGTGAAATTTTACATTCTTCATCATGGTTACTCTCCTTCTTCCGCAACATCGCCGCTTGCCTGCTCCAGCAGGGACAAGTCCTCGTCATTTAAAAGTTTGTCAGGATCCAGCAGCAGCTTCACGGCATCACCGATCTTGCCGATCCCGTACACATATTTCTGCTGCACCTTGTCCGTGTGCCCGATCGTGGGGGACGGCAGGATATCCTCGTCCCGGATCTCCACCACCTCCGCGATCTTCTCCACGATCAGTCCCACGATCGTAGACTTCACATTGATCACAATGATACAGGTCCTGTCATTGTACTCGATCGGGGGCTGCTTGAACCGCAGCCGCACGTCGATCACCGGAATGATCTTTCCGCGCAGATTGATCAGGCCCTTGATGTAATCCTCGCTCTCCGGGATCGCCGTCACCTCCTGATAGACGATGATCTCATTGACGTACTGGATCTGAATACCGAAATATTCGTTTCCGGACTTGAAGGTCACATACTTGCCCTTCTGCGTATCGCGCTCTTGCACGTCATTTTCACCCATAGACATCTTTCCTTTCCGTTTCTTTCTCTCCTACTGCTCTTTCCCGCATCTCTCGATCAGTCCGGCGGGATCCAGGATCAGGGCGATGCTTCCGTCACCCAGCTGGGTGCATCCGGACAGCCCGTCCACCTTCCGTATGTAATCGGGGATCGGCTTGACCACGATCTCCTGCTTCCCCAGCAGCCGGTCCACCAGCAGACAGACATTCTCCTTGTCCACCTCTATGATGACCAGCATACCGCGTTTCAGATCCGCCTCATAGTCCGGCAGATGATAGAAGCTTCCCAGCCGGAGCACCGGGAAGGCCTCCCCTCGAAGCATAACGAACTCCTGTCCGTCCGGGTCCTGCTGGAGCATCTCCTCCCGCACTCCCACAAACTCCTTTACCGCCCCGGTCTCGATGACGAAGGAGGTATTTCCCACCACCATCACAATACCGTCGATGATCGCCAGGGTGAGCGGGATCTTCATATTCATAACGCTGCCCTCTCCGGGCGTGCTCTCTATCTCCAGGCTTCCTCCGATGGCCTGCAGGTTGGACACCACCACGTCCATGCCCACGCCTCTCCCGGAGTATTCCGTCACCTGCTCGTTGGTGGAAAAACCGGGCAGGGTGATAAACTGATAGACCTCCTTGTCCGCATAGGCGCTGTCGGGCTTGTAGGGATCCAAAAGCCCCTGCTTTCTCGCCTTTGCCAGGATCTTCTCCCGGTCCAGCCCTGTGCCGTTGTCCTGCACGCTGATCCACACCTTGCCGGATTCGGTCTTGGCCGCCAGCGTTACCTTGCCCTTCTCCGTCTTTCCGGCCGCCTTCCGCTCCTCCGCGCTCTCGATGCCGTGATCCACGGAATTCCGCACCAGGTGCATCAGGGGATCCGATATATGTTCGATGATGTTTTTGTCCACCTCCGTAGTTTCGCCGATCATCTCAAACTCGATGTCCTTGCCCAGCTTCCTGGACACATCGAACACGATGCGGTTCATCTTCTGGAAGGTGTTGGTCAGCGGAACCATCCGCATACTCATAATCACATTCTGCAGATCGGTGGAGATCTTGGACATCTGTCCCGCCGCCTTGTTGAAGTTGTCGAGCTTTAGGCCCGGCACGCGCAGATCCGGATTCTGCAGCACCACCGACTCCGCGATGACCAGCTCTCCGATCAGATCCATCAGCTGGTCCATCTTGTTGACATCCACGCTGATAAACGTGGCCTTCTCGCCCTTCTTTGGCTTGTCCTTGGCCAGCTTCTTCGCCCTGCCGGGTTCCTTGGACTCGATGACGAAATCACCGGGGGCGATCTTCTCCGGCGCCCTGGGAGTCTGCGGCTCTCCCGCCTTCTCCGGCTCCTTCGGCTCTCCCGGGGATCCCTCCCGCTCCGCTTTCACCTTCTCCTGGATCTCCTCCACACTGGAGTCCAGATCGATGCGGATCTCAGAGCCCACCGCGTCGAAGCCCTGCTGGTACTCTTTGGCGGTACACTCATAGATGTCCACCTTCTTCAGCTCGTATCCCTCCTGGATCAGCTGGTGGAGCTCCTCCGCGCTGCTCTGGGTCTGCAGAAGGATTTTGAAGCCGTTCTCCAGGATCTCGTCCGCGCTGCTCTCATCGGAGATGATGTCCTCCGGATAGTACAGAAGATCCTCCGCGATCTCCTTCAGCGCGTAAACGATCTTGTACGCGTGCACATTGGCCAGCTGGATCCCCGGATCATAGGTCAGGTAGATCCGGTAAAAATGGCTGGCGCTGGTCGCCATGGGCGCTATGTAAAACTGCTTGGGCTCCTCGTGCACATTCTCCCGTATGACCTTTTCCTTCTCCTTTTTGTCTCCCTTGATGGAATTCAGGAACCGATCGACGGACGCGATGATCTCCGTGGCGTCGCCGTCGGCGGCTTCGCCGTTCTGGAGCTTTTCCATCTCGTTCGTGATAAAGTCGGCCACCTCCAAAACGTGCTCTACCAGCTCCAGGTGCGGCACCCCCTGGGGATGCGACTCCCGCAGGTAATAGAACACATCCTCCAGCTTGTGGGAGACCTTGGTGATCTCGTCGAACATCATAACGCCGGAGGAACCCTTGATCGTGTGCATGGTCCGAAAGATCTCGTTGATACTGTCGTCGTCGAAGCACTCTTCGTCCTTCTGCTCCAGCACGATCTCCTGGAGCCGTTCGAGCAGCTGCGTGTTCTCAAACAGATACATGTCGAGCATGCCCTCTGTGTTAAACTCCTCGGCCATTTTGCGCTCCTTTCTGTCTCATATACTGCCAGGTCCGCTGGACTTGCCTACTCGATCAGGCCGAGCTTCTTGAGCGCCTGCTCAAACTTATCCTGATCGATGGGCTTTCCGGAGTAGACGGTACACCCCAGATCAAACGCCATCTTCACGTTTTTCTCATCGTTCAGAGCGGTCGCCATGATGACCTTCACCGCCTGGTCGCTGGGGATCCCCCGCTCCTTCTCCAGGTTGCGGATGCCGACCAGCGCCTGATAGCCGTCCATAACGGGCATCATAATGTCCAGGCACACCAGGTCATACGGCTCGTTGTCCTCCAGAGCCATCATAAAGGCGTCCACCGCCTCCATGCCGTCCACCGTCACATCACACTCCCCATACTTGGACAGGAAATTAGTCATAAATTTCCTTGTCACAAAATCGTCCTCCGCCAGCAAGATTTTCATAGCTAGTCTCCTTTCATTTTGGATAAAATAGTATATGTTCGCTTTGGAATATCCGGAAGCTTTTCCTGATATTCCACCGCCCCCATCTCGTAAGCTACCTTGGGCATCCCGTACACCACACAGGTGGAAGCATCCTGCCCCACGGTGTGGGCGCCCGCCTTCCGCATCGCGAGAAGGCCCTTCGCCCCGTCTCCTCCCATCCCGGTCAGGAGGATCCCCACGGCGTTTTTCCCGGCCACATTGGCCACGGACTCAAACAGCACGTCCACGGAGGGACAGTGCCCGTTCACCTTCGGCTCCCTCCGGCAGACGATCTGGTACTCCCCGTTGATCTCCGCGATGCGCATCTGGGCGTCGCCGCCCGGCGCGATCAGAACCGTTCCCGGCCGGACCACATCTCCGGTCCTGGCCTCCTTCACCAACACCTGGCACTGGGTGTTCAGGCGGTTGGCATACATCTCTGTAAAGCCCGCCGGCATGTGCTGCACAATCACCACGCCGGGGATATCGGGCCGAAACTCCCGGATCACCGCCGCGATGGCCTCCGTTCCGCCCGTGGAGGCCCCGATGGCCACCACGGTCCGCTGCAGACCGGGCGGCACCGCCAAAGGGGGTGCCGGGCGGAACACCTTCAGATTGTCCAGCTTTGCCACCGAAGCGATCTTGATCTTGCGCGGCAGCTCGCCGGCTATGAATTCCTCCAGCGCCCGCCGGTCCGTGGTCTGCGGCTTCGCCACAAAATCCACCGCCCCGGCGTTTAAGGCGTCAAACACCTTCTCGCTCAGGGAGCTGATGACGATCACCGGGATCGGATACTGGGGCATCAGCTTCCGCAGGAACTCAATGCCGTTCATCCGGGGCAGCTCAATATCCAGCGTCATCACATCCGGCTTGTATTCCAGAATGGCATCCCTGGCCTCGTAGGGATCCCTGGCCGCGGCCACCACCTCGATATCCGGGTGCCCGTTCAGGTTCTGCACCAACAGCGCCCGAAAGACCAGGGAGTCCTCCACCACCAACACTCGTATTCGGCTCATGCGCTTCTCCCGCCTCCCCTCACAGCCCTCACAGGTTTCTGCGAAAGATCGACGGCTGGATCATCTGCAGGGGAAGGATGCCCCTGTCCAGCGTCTCCGTCCTGCCGATGAACAGGTAGCCTCCCGGCTCCATCACATCGTACACCTTCCGCATCAGCTGCCTTCTGGTCTCATGGTCAAAATAGATCATCACATTCCGCAGAAAGATCACGTGCATCTTTCGCTTGAAGGGAAAGGGATCCATCAGATTGAACTGCCGAAACAGCACCTGGTCCCGGACCTCCTTCGCGATCTCGAACGTCTCCCCGCCCGGGCGCGGCCGAAGGAACCGCCGCTTCCAGGTCTCCGGGAGCGCCTCGATCTGCTCCCTGGTATACACCCCGGCCACCGCCTGCCGCAGCGCGTCCGTGGAGATATCCGTGGCCAGCACTTTGGTATCCCAGGCGGAATGCTCCAGCCCGAAAAAGTCCATGAGCAGCATCGCCGTCATATAGGGCTCCTGCCCGGTGGAGGCCGCTCCGCACCAGATGCAGAGATCCTTCCGGGCCGCCTCCTTCTGGCGGAGCCAGGGGAGCACCTCCTTTCTCAGAAAGTCGAAGTGCTCAAATTCCCGCATAAAAAAGGTATGGTTGGTGGAGAGGAGGTTGACCAGCTCACGCTCCCGTCTGCCGGTGACGTCCCGCTCCACGTCATTCATGTATTCCGTATAGCTCTGATAGCCGGCCAGCCGCACGGAATTCTCCAGCCTCCCGCTGACGATCTCCTTCTTGTTGGCCATATCGATCCCATAACGGCTCTTCAAAAAACGCAGTATCCTGTCAAATTCCTGGTCTGTCATCTTCATCGCGGCATCGCTCCCCTGCGAAGAAAAATTGGCGGCTGCTACCGCAGCTGTCTGGCGATCTTTTTCAGGATGCGGAAGATCTCCGGATTGAACTTGGAGCCGGCATCCTGCTCCATAATCGCCAGCGCTTCCTCCCTGGTATATGCCTCCCGGTAGGTCCGTCTCTCCGTCAGAGAACAGTAAGCTCCCGCGATCGCTACGATCTGGGCGGACAGGGGGATCTCCTTCTCCCTGAGCCCGCAGGGGTATCCGCCGCCGTCCCATTGTTCGTGATGATAATGGGCGATATCCCCCGACATATGTATGAAATCGTTGTAATCCCCGTTGTTTTCGATGTCCCGGAGGATCCTGGCGCCGATGGTGGTGTGCTTCTTCATCACCTCCCACTCCTCCTCGTTTAGCTGCTCCTCCTTCTGCAGGATACTGGTGGGAACCGCCACGTTGCCCAGGTCGCATAGGGGGGCCGCCAGCTCGATGGTCTCCACATAGGCGTCGGAGATCATGGAATCGTAGGAGGCGGAGAGCTGCATGGCCTCCGCCAGGATGCGGCAGTTCTGGCTGAGCCGCTCCATATGCTCCACATCGTAGCAGGCATTCTCTCTGGCCACGCGGGTCAGGGTGTAGAGCATGTTCTTTTTCTCCAGCTCCATCTGGCGCAGCTGCTCATGGACCGCCGCCTGGAGCTGCCGGTTGATCTCCAGAAGCTCCCGGTTGTAATCATTCAGCTTCAGATGAAGGCTCACCCTGGCCTTCACCACCTCCGGGATAAACGGCTTGGTCACATAATCCTCCCCGCCCAGGGCGAACCCTTTCACAATGTCCGACGGTTCGTCGAAGGCCGAGATAAAGATCACCGGGATATCCCTGGTGGAAGCGTCCTCCTTGATAATCTTGCAAAATTCATAACCGTCCATCTCCGGCATGGCGATGTCGGAGATGATCAGCTGCGGATGGAAGCGGCTCACCAGCTTCAGGGCCTGTACGCCGTTCCCCGCCAGCATGGGCCGATAGCCCATGTCCTCTATGATCTCCTTCAAAACAAAGCGATTCGCCTCCACGTCATCCACGATCAGGACGATGGAGGGATTCCTCCCGTTGACCTCCACCATATCAGCCGTCCCTCCTGTCCGCCGTCACCTGCTTCAGGGCCGCCTCCAGCAGCGCGTTGGCCGCGGCGGTCTTGTCGTAGTCGGCCTTCTGGACCGCCATCTTCAGCCGCAGCATGGCGCTCTTGACCTCCCGGGGGGCGTCCTCCGTCAGCTGCCGGATGGTCTCGCAGAACATCTCCGCCTTCTCCCAGTTCTCCATCTCCACGCTGAGATTCAGCTTGGAGAGCTTTTTGCGGATCTCCTGCAGGTTCTCCGGTTCGCCGAACTTCTTGATGTTCTGCATATCGCCGTCCTCCGGCACGCCCCGCAGCTGCAGCTTGCGGATCTCCGCCCGCGGATCCCACTGGCCCACGATGGCCTCCCCCTCCTTCTGCGGGGTCTCCAGCCAGATGTGAAAGGAGAACATGGAGCCCTTTCCGGCCTCGCTCTCCACGCGGATCCCGCCACCCATGAGCTCCACCAGCTGCTTGCAGATATTGAGCCCCAGCCCCGTACCCCCGTACTTGCGGGAGGTGGAGGCAGACACCTGGGAGAAGCTGCGGAACAGCTTGTCCTGGTCGGCCTTATCGATCCCGATGCCGGTGTCGATCACCAGGAAGAACAGTTCCACACGGTTCTTCATCTGCGCCGTCTTGACGATCTCCAGGGAGATCTTTCCGATGGAAGTAAATTTGTAGGCATTGGAGAGGAGATTGTTCAGGATCTGCACGATGCGCAGCTCGTCCCCGATCACCAGCTCCGGCACCTCCGGGGAGATGGTCACAAAGAAACCGAGCCCCTTCTCCGTGATCTTCTTGCTGTGGTTGGCCTTCACATAGTCCACCATGCTCCGGAAGTTGAACTCTCTGGGCTCCAGTGTAAACTTGCCCGCCTCCAGCTTGGAAAAATCCAGGATGCTGTTGATGATGGCGTTCATGTCCGCGCATCCCCGCTCCACCAGGGACAAAAGGTTCAGCTTCTTGGGATCGTTCTCGATCTGTGCCAGGGCCTGGGTGTTGCCCAGGATCCCGTTGACCGGGGTGCGAAGCTCATGGGTCACATTCGCCACGAACTCCGACTTGACCTTTAGGGCCGCCTCCATC